>CAUZVF010000552.1:0-4900 GCA_963582955.1 Planctomycetota bacterium | reverse complement strand
CGTCCCACGGAAAACGGGTACTCACTGCTCGGAGAAATCGTCGAAGTGGGATCGGAGATCGACGGATTCGCGGTTGGCGAACGCATATTTACAGGTGCTCCTCAGAGACAGTATGCCGCGATTCCTGTGACTCAGGCTGTGAAGATTCCCGGCAGAGTTTCCGACGACGAAGCTGCGTTTTTGAATATCTTGGAAGTTGCCCACAAGGCGATCCGGCAGGCGAATCCGCCGATGGGAGGTAACATCGCGATCGTCGGCCAAGGTGTTGTCGGACTGTCGGCACTCGCCTATTTGCGTGCTTGGGGATGCCGGATCGCCGTGATTGACCCAGACGAAAGCCGCTTGGCGATCTCACGAGAAATGGGAGCCGACCTGGCGATTGCCACGTCCGACGAAGCATCCATCAAACAGGTCACGGCTTTCTTCGACGGCGATGGAGCTGATGTTGTCATCGAAGCCGCCTCGAAATGGGCCGCGATCGAGACGGCGATGCACTTGGCGCGAACAGACGGCACCGTGCTCGTCGTCTCGCGCAACACCGAGAATCCGCAATTCAATCCCGTCGGTCATCCGTTTCTCGGAAAGCGTTTGAACCTGCAAACAACCTATGGGCATCAACCCGACGGCCAACGTTGGGACCGAGCCCGTTCGATGGCGTTGACTGTCGATCTGCTGGCACGGCGACGGCTCAACATTCAGCCCATGATCACTCATCGGTTTCGCTGGAACGAACTGCCGGACGTCTACCGGCGATTCCACGAAGCGGAATCGGGATTGGTCGGGGCCGTGATTGATTGGACGTAAGACTATGAAAATGACACGTATCGCCGCCTATCAAGTCGACCTGCCGCTGCACGAAGGAAGTTACAACTGGTCGGGCGGAAAATCGGTCGCCGTATTCGATAGCACAATCGTCCGTGTTGAAACGGACGAGGGAATTGTCGGCCACGGCGAAGTTTGTCCTCTGGGCCCGGCCTATCTGCCAGCGTACGCATCAGGCGCACGCGCCGGCATTGCCGAGTTGGCTCCACAGTTACTTGGCCAAGATCCCACGGCATTGATCCCGCTGAATCGGCGGATGGACCGATGTTTGAAAGGTCATCCATACGCAAAGTCGGCAATCGACATCGCCTGTTGGGATATCTTGGGACAAGCATCGGGACAACCCGTCTGCAAGTTGTTGGGCGGCCGATACGGTGACGATTTTGTCCTGTACCGGGCGATCTCGCAGCAAGCTCCTGAAGAGATGGCCAAGAACGTCGCCGGTTATCGAGACGAAGGATACCGGCGGTTCCAATTAAAAGTCGGTAGCGACGTGAACACTGACATCGACCGCATCCGCGCCGTACGCGAAGTATTGCAACCCGACGACATCTTGGTGGCCGATGCCAACACCGGCTGGCTGATGCACGAAGCCGCGCGGGTTGTTCGCGGAGTCCGCGACGTCGATGTCTACATCGAGCAGCCGTGCCAGAGCTATGAAGAGTGCCTCGCAATCCGCCGGCGCACCGATCATCCCTTCGTACTCGACGAATCAATCGACGGCATGCCGATTTTGCTACGCGGCAACGCGGATCGCGCGATGGACGTCGTCAACATCAAGATCAGCAAGTTCGGCGGCCTGACGAACGCCAAACAGGCACGCGACTTATGCGTCTCATTGGGCATCGCCATGACGATCGAAGACAGTTGGGGCGGAGACATCACCACCGCCGCGATCGCTCATCTGGCCCATAGCACGCCGCCCGAGTTGCTGTTCACATCGACCGACTTCAACAGCTACGTCACCGTCAGCACCGCCGAAGGTGCCCCGCAACGGGTCAACGGACGAATGGCAGCGGCGACTCAGCCGGGACTCGGAGTTTCGCCCAGGATGGATGTTCTTGGAGACCCCGTCGTCGACGTTGCGTAGTCGGACTCACAAGAAGTTGACGCACTTCGCTCATGCAAGAATCTCGTGTACGATTCGGGGCTTCTCGACGCCGGTCAGCCGTTCTTTCAAGCCGTTACGCTCGATGAAAAGTTCTTCGTGGTGCAGGCCCAGAAGATGCAGGACGGTGGCGTGCCAATCGGTAACGCTGACTCGGTCTTCGACGGCGGCGAAGCCGAATTCGTCGGTGGCTCCCAGCGTGGTCCCCGGTTTCGTACCGCCGCCGGCCATCCAAGTGCAAATCGCGTTCTTGTTGTGGTCGCGGCCGGATTTGCCAGGATCTTTGTCGGCCGTCAATTGAGCGATCGGCAATCGTCCGATTTCTCCGCCCCACGCAACCAGCGTTTTGTCGAGCAATCCCCGCTGTTTCAAATCGGCGATCAGAGCCGCGGTTGGTTTGTCGGTACGGTCACAGGCAGCCTTCAGTGACGTGGCGATCGCGCTATGGTTGTCCCAAATCTGACTATTGATGAAGAGTTGTACGAATCGGACTCCGCGTTCCACCAATCGCCGGGCGATCAAACAGCGACGACCGTATGATTCGGTGACCTTTTCGTCGATGCCGTACATCCGCAGCGTGGACTTCGTTTCCTGGGACAGATCGAGCGCATCGGAAGCGGCGATTTGCATGCGTGCCGCCAATTCATACGACGAAATGCGAGCTCCAAGTTGCGGTTGATTGGGACGATTGCGTTTGTGGATGCGGTCGAGCCGAGCGATCAAGTCCCGTTCCAACTGCGTCACCGAATCAGGTTGTTCGTAATCCGGTTTCAAATTCAGCACGGGTGAACCGGTTGCTCGAAAACGAGTTCCTTGAAACACGGGCGGCAGGTAACCCGAATGCCAATTGTCGATGCCGTTGACGGGCAGTCCCAGCGGATCGTCCATCACGACATACGCCGGCAGATTTTGATTCTCCGTTCCCAAACCGTAGGCAACCCATGAACCTATCGACGGACGACCAGTAAACTCGCTGCCCGAGTGAACTTTGTACAAAGCTGGTTCGTGAGTCAGATTCGTCGTGTGCATCGACCGGATCATGGCAATGTTGTCGACTTGCGTTGCGAGATGCGGCATCACGTCCGAAACGTGCATTCCCGATTCGCCGTATTGCTTAAACTTGAAGGGGCTCCGCATGAGCGCCCCGGCTGCTTCGGGGAATTCGACTTCGCCCGCAATCTTTTCGAAATGCTCTTTGCCGTGATGCTTATCGAGCATCGGCTTGGGGTCGAAGAGGTCCATCTGGCTGGGACCGCCATTCATAAACAAATGGATAACCGCATTCGCGTGCGGCTCGTGCTGAGGCCGCCGCGGCCGAGTGTCATGGAACGGTTTCGCGGGCGATTGTTTGATCGAATCCGCCGCGGTATCAGCTCCGTAGATATCTTGGCCGAACAACCAAGTCAGCGCGGCGACGTGCATTCCCGTTCCGACTTGCTGAAATAGCTCACGACGGGGAATAGACGTGCTTTTCATGAGATGATCCGAGCCTTACCGAGTTGTCGCGGCCTTGTTTGTGCCACTTGCCCCGACCGAGACAAACTCGGTAGGCATGCAATCGAAACGGTGCTTTCAGGTGCTAGAAAATTTGCGAGCCCATTCATGCTACCGCGTTAAGTAGTTTCCAGGAACCGTGGCAGCCATCGGCCGCAACCATTGTCGCCTTTCGCTGCTATGAAGAAGTCGGAGTCAAGAGCTGTCGTGGACTTGTTGGATGTTTTCCTGAATGCGTCGCAAGCTGCTATTCGATCGTGAATGATGGTATGTCAGCTGCATAACCATCTCGGCTTGTCGATGCCGCGCCGCTTGAGCATCGAGAGAATCTGCAGCTTGATGGCCGTCAGGTTGTCCGCCGAGTCGACCCCGTGTCGGTGGAAAAATGACTTGAGAGCTACCCGATGCGCGTAGCACTTGTGTCACGATTCTACGGACTCAGGGTCGGCGGGGAGAAATCAATGGGCTGCGGCGAGCGATTATTCGTTCGCAGCTTCCTTCATCCAGCGGCGCAGCATATCGCGCAAACGCACGAATCCTTTCAGTTGACCGGCCAGAGTTTCGTTGAAGTGTTCAAAGCACCACGGCCCGCGAAATCCCGCGTCCCAGCCGGTCTGGAAACAGCGTTTCAGGTCGTACCGAGGATGCTCGCCGTTGGGACCGAACATGTACGCCTTGAAATCACACGTCACCGCCACCGGAAACGCCTTGGCCAGACCCTTGTATCGAGTCGCATCGGTCCAGTTTCCTGTATCGGGAGAAACCTTTAGGCCGCGTCCGACAGCGCGGACGACTGACGGAATTGCGTCGTCGTCGTCGCGCATCCAACCGTTGTTTTCGATCAATAATGAGATCGACTTCGGCGCGGCATAGTCGATCAGTTCTCGATAGGCGCCGGTAAGACGTTTGGCATCCGGCCGTTTTCGTCCGGGAGCTGGGCGGACCCAACGGCATCCCAGTCGATGAGCGACATCGATTGTGCGTTTGTATTCGTCCATCGAGCGCTTACGAACCGCTCGGTCGGAACTTGCCATATCCAACCCCTTCTGGTTCATCTTCAAATTCGTAATGAGGCAATCCGCTTTCTCGGCGCGATTGCGTAGGTCCTCGACATAGGCAGGTTCGAACGACGCCAACGTCGCCGTCATCAGGTCGATCACGCGCAGTCCGAGTTCATCGCGCATCAGTTTTGGCAAATCAAGCAACTGCAGCTTTCCCGCTTTTCGCTCGACACTGAGATGCCGCATGAACGAGCCGGTTGTGATGCCCAATTCATTGTCCAGCTTCGGCCGCTTGGGATCAGCCGCGAACGTGGTGCAATTGCAAATCAACGGTGCGGTTGCGGCGGCAGTAAGAAACGAGCGTCGATCGAGAACAGTCATTGATTGCCTGCCTTTGAGATAATCGGAAGCTGTCCAAAGTAAACCTGAGTGTCATAGTCCATGCGCACCAGCCCCTGCCGTTGATGCAAGTCGA
>CAUZVF010000551.1:0-4905 GCA_963582955.1 Planctomycetota bacterium | reverse complement strand
GGCTTGGTAGTCTTTCGTGGAGCGCCCTGCGGAGTCGTTCATGCCAAATGCCAGAATCACAAGATCCGGCCTCGCTTTGACAACCTCATAGATATGTGTCAGCGCCCAACTCGTATCCTTCCCGCCAACGGAGAGATTCTTGAGATCAACCTGCTTGCGGAATCGTGCTTCCAAGTGCAGCTTCAGCAGTTCCGGATATCCCGGTTGCCAAGGAGCCGCCTTTCCAACTTGTGATGAGTTCAATCCGGTGGAAATGCTGTCTCCAAGCACGACGATCGACAGCGGTTGCTTGTTGAGCAGTTTGTGAACCGACCGTGGCAACACCTTAGCGTTAAACTTCGGGACGGGCGATTTCCACTGCTCGCGTGCGTGCCGATAAGTAATGCACGTTTGCATTGCGGCATACTCAAGCTTGGCACCGAAGAGTATTTCGCCTTTGCCGTCGCGATGCGTCAATTTGTACTTCTGGGAGCCGGCCGGCCGGCGCAACTCCTGAGGAGTCCGCGACACGATTCGCGAACCAGCGGGCAGAACAATCTCACGCGCGCCCGGTTTCCACACATAGTCCCGACCTTCCTCGTAGGTCACATCATTCGCAGAGTTGCGAACCGCGAGAACTTTCCGCACGGCAAAGAGCACCGAGGCTCTTGCTTCACCGGTCGCGGAATCTTTGATGAACAACACGGACTCTCGTTCGACGGTATCGCCCTCCCAGAACGGCCGCAGGAGTTCGGGCGCGTACTTCCACGAAGGATGATCCGGCTCCTCAGCGAAGACCACTGCCTGCATCGCAACGATGAGGAATGCAATACGGAGTAGTATGTAGTCGAGTTCCGAAGACCGGTCGAAAGCAGTCAGCGGCGGCATCATCTTGAGATTCCTGGTAAAGGTGAGCTGATTGACGTTTGGCGGTCATTATACAAAACTGTTTATTGTTGTCGCTATTGTCCACAACGCTTAATAACGGGAACCGATCGATGCAAATGAGAAGCAGTCGGCGCGATTTGTTGCGAGTTGGAGCTGGTATTGTCGCAGGTGGTCTCGCCGCGTCTGCTGCCGCCGATGAGGAACTTGCGGAAGCGCGGCCGCAGCCGAAACTGAAGATCACGTCTGTGAAAACGTTTCTCTTGCGGCACGAGTTGAAGCGCCCGTTTGGTGCGTCGGTGTCGGTCCCGTTGCCCAAAACGCGCGAGGCTCTGCTGGTCAAGATTGAAACGGACGAGGGCCTGGTCGGCTGGGGTGAAACATCCCCAATCTCCGGCGCGCGGGGCACCATCGAAGATCATCTCGCGAAGCGTTTGATCGGCCGCAATCCGCTCGAATACCGCCAGCTCTGGCGAGCCATGTGGGGACCCAACTTTGGAAATGGACTGGCGGTCGGCGGCGTGGAGACGGCGCTCAATGACCTGCGCGGCAAGGCGTTGAACCTGCCCGTCGCTGAGTTGTTCGGTGGTCGTTTCCGCGAACGAGTGCCCGTTTACGTTTCGGCGCTTAACTACGTCGAAAAGCCGGAGATCGAAGTGGAATATCCCAAGGTGGCCGCGGAGATGGTTGCTCGTGGTCACAAGGCCATCAAGATGCGGTTGGGACGCTACTCGGTTGCCCGCGAGGCACGAGTCGTGGCAAGAGTCCGCGAGACAGTTGGGCCGAATATCAGACTGCTGGCGGATGGCAACGGTGCCTACACGCTAGGAAATGCCCTTCGCATGGCGCATGTGCTTCACGAACTTGGCTTCGAGTATTTCGAAGAGCCGTTGCCGCAAGTGACGCCCAACTACACGGGATATGAGCAGTTGCGACGCAAGATGCCGCTGCCACTTGCCGGCGGTGAAGGACTGGATTCGCGAGCCGCGGCCAAGACGCTGATCGATCGCGGCTGCTTTGACATTATTCAACCGGACGTCAGCCTTTGCGGCGGTCTGGGCGAAGCGCTGTTCATCGCAGAAATGGCGGCTCTGTCAGGCGTCCGTTGCATCCCGCACTGCTGGGGCGGAGACATCGTGATTGCTGCTTCCGCCCACTTGCTCTCGCTGCTTCCCGATCCCCATTGGGGAAGGCCGACGGACACGCCGTTTCTGGAAATCGACCAAGGCGAGAACCCTTGGCGGGACGGCTTGGCGACCGAGCCACTCAAGCTGCGCGACGGTTTCATCACCGTGCCGACAAAACCTGGGCTTGGAATCGAAGTCAACGAAGATGTTGTACGCATGTATGCTGTGTCGTGAGACGGCGCCAGGCTGCGGAAAAGTCGTTCGATGTGAATCACGCCGGGGTCAGAACATGAGGCGACGGAAAACACCGTTTAAACGGCAGACATGCTTGGCAGGAAAGACCTCGTCAGGTTCAAAATCCGACTTATGTTCATCGACTCCTACTTTACTAGTTTTCTGAATCGTTATCGGGCTACGGCAATCGCCATCGGACGACTTCCGTGGCGGTCGTTTCAGGTGGTTGGTGTAAATACGAGGTCAGCGCGTAAGCCGTAAGCAAACTGCGATCCTTGAGCTGCACAGTAACCGGCCAGCCAACGTAGAGATCTGCTGATGCCGCCAAGCGGATGGGATGATCGCGATCCCATGTCTTGCCACGATCTTTGCTGATGATCCCGTACGCACCGTAAGGCAAATGGTAGTTGGAGTACGTCGCCAGCACGCGGCCATCCTGCAGCTCGGTCAAGTAGACGTGGACTTCGGCCGTGTTGACCATCACTCGCGGCTTGGACCAGTGCTTGCCGCCGTCGGATGACTCGGTGATGACGGTATCCTCAAAGCCTTCGCCCTTCGTGTTCGGAATCTGACGACGCAGCGCGGCCCAGCAAGCGACCGTCCTTCAGGCGTATCGCAGAGACTTCGCCGTAGCCGGCATAGCCCCAATCAACCACACCTTCTGAGAACTGCCATGTCTTGCCGTCTTGCGTGTGGCACAATTGTAGATTGGGGCTGCCATCGCCCTCGCCGCTCCAATCGGACTTCAGAGCACGGACGAACAACAACCCACCATCGGACTCGACGATCATATTGCGTGGATAGTCCGCGCCCGGAAGATCGTACGTTTCCCACGTTCTTCCGCCGTCCGTGCTGCGATCGCCAATACTGTCCGACTGGCATGGGTTGGTTCCAGCCACGCGGACGTTTCATGGAGTGAGTCGCAAAGTAGAGGGCATTGAGTTCCGACTTTGTCAGATAGTGCCGGCCGGCAACGTCACGCTGCGGTCTGGGCTTTGGGAATCGCGGAAGTGATTCAATGATGTCTTGTTCCCAAGCCCAAGACATGACGGCGCATAGGTTTTCCCGAGCCTTGTTCGTAGTACGTCCCGGGATTGGTTCCGTCCTTGTGAACAGCGTTTTCGTATACCCAGTTAAGAAACTCACGAATGTCTCTCCGAGCCAACTCCTCGATGGGAACACCTCCGCCCCACCGATTCCATTTCCTCAGCGTCGAACGATATTCGTCACTGGTGCCTCGCGACAGGTTTCTGGCACGCAGGTAGCTCTCTACAGCAGTCTCAAGATTCGTCGGCATTGGCTGAGCTCCGAAGCCGCCGACACGTGCTCGACTGCTGCCCGCCGACGGCGACAGTTCGCGTTATGCCTGACCTCCCGTCACGAGGTGAATTAGACAGGGCGGATTGTCCTCCCGCGATCCAGTCTGTCAGATTCACCCAACTTTTGTCGACGGCAGCAACGTGGGATGCCTCGCCGGGATTGCTCGATCTCCGCATGAAACGTGCATCGGTCGCGATCACCGCTGAAGTTTTTGATTAACCTAAAACTGCAAATGACGGTTAGTCATGAGCGCGCAACCGTGTTGGCACATCCGCGGCCGGTGTTGTCGACCGACGCGCCGAACACGGGTTACCTCGCAGTGCGTCCCAGGCAGTGAAGCCGTCCATCCGCAGTCGACACCAGAATCTCCGGCTTCCGATCGCCGTCAAGATCTGCAATCACAGGTGATTCAACTCTGGCGCCGAGGTCGACGTTCCACAGGATTTTACACTGACCGCCGGTCGCCTTGAGTGCGTACAGCCTGTTGTCGCCGGATCCGCAGAGCAGTTCGGTCCGGCCGTCGGCATCGACGTCGAGCGTGGCAAAGTCGCTGATCGGTGGCGGGAGTCGAAGCGTCCAGCGGACATGTGCGCTGTGGTTCAGGGCGGTGAGTTTCTGGTCGGCGGGGCAACTCGGGCATCTCTTTGGAAGCGGTCCGGCGTCAAAGGCGCGCAACAGACCGTCTTTCTGAGTGGTCACCAGTTCAATCGTCGCATCGCCGTCCAGATTCGCCAGACCCGCAATGCTTGCATGTGTCGTATCGCGCGTCAGTCCGTAGTGCCACACGGGAGAGCCGTCGAGCTTCGTCAGCAGGGCGAGGGCATAAGCGTTGTTGTGAAATACGAGAGGCTTCCGATTCCCGAAGAGATCAGCGACGATGGGCGTCGCGTAGGCGCCCCAGTGGCCCGGCACAGCGGCCGTAATGGCCCTGTTCGGTGTCAATGAGCGATTGTCCTTCACACTGATGACCTCGTACCAATTCTCTGACGAGGCGATGAGGTCGTCGGCTCCGTCGGCATCAAGATCGTAAACCGCGGTCGGAAGATGGAGAACAAACTTTGTGGAGGGTACACGTTTGGGACCCAAATAGTCTCGCATCCAAAGTGGCTTGCCACTCGCTCCGTCATAGGCGACAACGCGGGTGTTCTCGTAAGCGACTCGGTAGCGAACAACGAACCAACGCCCGCGCCCCGCCCCGAGGCTGCCCGTTGGGCCGAGAGCCGTCTCAGTCGCGCCGGTCGGAGGCAGTATCTGAAGCTCTCGGTTGCCGGCCGCATCGATCGCGACAATTTCGACGCCGCCATCGCTGTTTTCCAGCGGGGCGAGCACCTCGTTTTCGCCGTCACCATCGAGGTCGGTA
>CAUZVF010000550.1:0-4910 GCA_963582955.1 Planctomycetota bacterium | reverse complement strand
CGATGCTTTTGGCTTTGACGACGTCAAGTCGGCGCAGTTGAGTACGCTTTCGCTTTGGGTTCGCCCCTTCGCCGCTCTCGCAGCAGGTCTGCTGGCCGACCGCATACCCGCATCACGAGCCGTGCTGTATTGTTTTCTGGCCGTCGCCATTGGCGATCTGGTGGTCGCCGTGGGGCTGTTATCGCCATCAATGCTGTGGATGCTGTACATCACCATCGCCGGGACCAGCGCGGGGGTCTATGGGTTGCGAGGAGTCTACTTCGCGCTGTTCAACGATGCGCGAGTGCCGCGTGCAGTCACCGGCGCGGCGGTCGGTCTGGTCTCGGTCATTGGTTACACACCTGACATTTTCATGGGTCCCATCATGGGCTATTTGACGGGCAAGTACACGGGCGCGACGGGTCATCAATACCTATTCGGCGTGTTAGCAGGTTTTGCAGTCCTGGGCATCATCGCCACCGTGCTGTTTCAGCGCGTCGCGCGGCGGTTTGACCAGAAGCAACATTGCGAAGCGGGAGTTCGTGACATCGATAACCCGGCAAATGCCTGACTCAAAGTGTTGCGTTTCACTTTTGCATTCACCCATAACAATGCGAGGCTCCGTTTCAAAGCTCTGAATTCTTCGTAGCTGCGGTCGCCAGACCGCAGGTTTCCCACGCTCTGGCAAGCGTGGCTACGAGTTTTGCAACAGAGCCTACAACCAGAATTCACAATGCTGAAACCAGAAATCGAAGCCCGCATCGCGGAACGCTGGAAACAAGCTTACGGCGCCCAAACCGAGCCGGACCTGCGGGCGCTGTATGCAGACTGGGCGCAAACCTACGACGAAGAGCACGCCGCCATCGTGTCATTCGATCTCAATAGCGAGAACCACACGAATCGCAGGCTCCGCACGAGCCATCGGATTTGCCGAAGCCAAACATTCCAGGTTCAAGGACTTTGACGAACGAGAACACAAGGTTGCGGCCCTCGGAACGGTTGCGGGCTCCGAATTCGAACTGTCATGAAATTGGCCTTCTTTCCTTGGATGTGATTTCCCGATTCCGAGGAATATGTGAACTAAAGATCACAAATCCGCAGTGAATGTCGCTTCTTGACCTGCCGTAGAGAAGATTGACCTGACGGATCGCGCCTGGAACCTTCAGCAGGCCTGGCAGTATGAATGGAAGCACCGAGACGTCGATCTACGGGCGCTTCGGCTGAGTCGGCTTGCGCGGGTATGGAACGTGCTCGTTGTATCAAGACGCCCGAGGAGATTAAGTGTATGTGGATCTCTTCGCAGGCGGTACAGCGAGCGGTAGCAGCGATGGTCTCGTCCCTCAGGCCAGAAATCACGGAGAACGAACTGTGGTCGCTCCTTCATCAATCCGTAATAGCACAGAACGGAGAGTACATTGAAACGCGACTGTTGACCGCCGGGGAAAGGACAAACCCCTGGTTCCAGGAGTGTGGAGATCATGAGATTCAGCAAACGGACCTGGTGGCACTTGACACCGATGTCGTCGGCCCATTCGGTTACTACACTGATTTCTCAAGAACCTTCTATGGAAACGTGTCATGACACAAGAAACAACAGTTGAAGGCTTGGCTCGCCAACGATTGGGGCGGGCACGAGTGATCGTTGATGCCGGCGGGATCGATGCGGCGTTGGAATTGGGGGCGTTGCCGCGCCGTGTGGACGTGACGCTTTCCGAGGCGTTGGTTCTTGGACTGCTGCGTCAAGACGTACGGACCTTCTTGACTGTCTTCGGCCACGGCTCGACGGACGTTGGCGAAGTGCTGCGCGTTTATCAGGAAGCGGGACTGGTGCGCACATGCGGCGTGCGGCACGAGATCGAAGCCGGCCACGCGGCAATGGCGCTGCGCTGGGTTACTGGCGAAAAAGCTGCGGTGGTGACGTCGATCGGGCCGGGCGCATTGCAGGCTCTGGCCGGCTCGATCGCGCCGGCCAGCGACGGGATCGGCGTGTGGTATCTGTTCGGCGACGAGACGACGCAGGACGAAGGTCCGAACATGCAGCAGATCCCCAAGCACGAACAGCATCTCTATTTGAAACTCTGTGAAACGATGGGGCGGTCGTACTGTCTACACACACCCGAATCGGTCACGACGGCGTTGCGGCGAGGATTGAATACCGTCGATCATCCGCATCGAGCCGGACCGTTTTACCTGCTGATGCCGATGAACACGCAGCCGGCAATGCTGCACGGCTTTAACATCGAAGAGCTGCCCGTTGGCGCACCGCCGCGACTCGGCGCGGCTGCGGATGACGGAGCCTATGTGAAGGCTGCCGATGCACTGTTGGCGGCCGAGCGAGTTGTCGTCAAGGTCGGCGGCGGAGCTAGGAGTGCTGGAGAAGAGTTGCCTTGCGCTCCGCGAAAGCAGCGCAACTTTCGCGGAGCGAAAGGCGACAATCCGTTGTGCGAGTTTCTCGATCTGGCCGATGCCGTTGCGGTGACGAGTCCGCTGGTATCGGGCGTGATCCCGCACGACCATCCTCGCAACATGACCGTGGGCGGATCGAAGGGTTCGCTCAGCGGCAACTTCGCGATGGACGAGGCCGATCTGCTGGTCGCCATCGGAACGCGATTCGTCTGTCAGTCCGATTGCTCGCGAACCGGTTATCCGAAGTCAAAGCAGGTCATCAACATCAACACCGATACTGACGCGGCCACGCACTATGGCCGCACAATCGCGTTGGTGGGTGACGCGGGGCCAACTTTGCGAAGGCTCATCGACGAGTTGCGCGATCGCCCTTCGTTTAACCCAAAGCCCAACGGGCTGGGCGCGGACGCGCGGGACGATGGCCCTGCGGTTAAACGAGAGTCATCCTTCAGAAGCGATCCTGAATCGCCATGGTTCTCCGCCTGTCGCGCGAAGCGAGCCGAGTGGGAACGATTCAAGCAAGAGCGTTACGAGGCACCCTGCTTGTTCGACGAGATATGGGGTGAAGAGGTGCTGACTCAGCCCGTCGCCATCAAAGCAGCCACGGATTGGGCACGCGCCAACGACGCCGTCACATTCTTCGACGCGGGTGACCCGCAGGCGAACGGTTTTCAAATCGTCGAGGATGATCGCCTCGGCCGCACGTTCACCGAAACGGGAGCCAGCTACATGGGCTTTGCCGTCTCGTCACTGCTGGCGACTGGTCTGGCATCGATGCCGTTCTACGGTCTGGCGATCAGCGGAGACGGTTCGTTCACTATGAACCCTCAGATTCTGATCGACGGCGTCGAGCACGGCGCACGTGGCTGCATCCTGCTGCTGGACAACCGACGCATGGCCGCCATCTCCGGCCTGCAGGTCGCTCAATACGGAGTGGATCACGCGACCAATGATCATGTCGAAGTTGACTACATCGCATGGGCACGTTCGATCAAAGGAGTGCAGGCACTGGACGGCGGCCGTTCGATGGAGTCGCTGCTTGCCGCGCTCGACAAAGCAAAAGAACACGACGGTTTGTCGTTAATCCATGTTCCCGTCTACCACGGGCCCAATCCACTCGGCGGCATGGGCGTCTTCGGCCGCTGGAACGTCGGCAACTGGTGCGAGGACACACAAACATTACGGCATGACATTGGGATCTAGGCTCACTCTCTGTTATCTGTTTCCCGGAGTCCTTTGACCCGTTGAATCGCCGCCATTTGGGCCACTTTTTCGTAGACGACGTACGCAAAACGGTCTATCGTTGCCGTCGCAGGTCGCTTCAGACTAATTGACGATCCATCGCACGGCATGTAGATTGTCAACAATTCACAAACGGCACTTCTCAGGCAAGATCATGAAAATCACCCAAGTCATTTGCCAGATACTTCGTGTTCCGTCGGTCGAAGCGAAGACGGCGAGCAGTCAGGATGCCGTGTTGGTTCGCGTGCGTACGGACGACGGGCTGGAAGGGATCGGCGAGGCGGATTCGTCGCCGGAAGTGGTCAAGGCGATCATCGACGCTCCGTTCAGCCACAACATTGCCTGTGGTCTGCGTGAGATTCTTCTCGGCGAGAACGCGCTGGAATCCGAACGGCTTTGGCAGAAGATGTATCGCCGCACCATGTACTTCGGCCGCACTTCGGTCGCCGTCACCGCGATGGCCGCGATCGACATGGCGCTGTGGGATCTGAAGGGCAAACACTTTGGCGAACCGATCCATCGGTTGCTGGGCGGCAAGCACCACGAGCGCATTCCGGCCTACGCCTCAATCCTGTTTGGCCGTGACGGAAAGGAAACGGCTGCGATCGCTCGGCGCTGGATCGATGCGGGTTACGGCGCGATCAAGTTTGGCTGGGAACCAATGGGACAGAGCGAGGCGGTCGACATCGATCTGGTGCGAGGCGCGCGAGAAGGAGCGGGCGACGCAACGTTGCTGATCGACGCCGGTTGTGTCTGGGATGCTCGCACCGCGCTGCGTCGAGCCCATGCTTTCGCCGATTACAACATCGAGTGGCTTGAAGAACCGCTGCGCCAGGCGGACATCGACGGTTACGTCTGGCTGCGCGACCGCTCGCCCATGCCGATCGCTGCCGGCGAAGCCGAATGCGGGAGCGAATCGTTCCGGTCGCTGATCGACCGCCGCGCGCTGGATGTCTACCAGGTCGATCTGGCCCGCAACGGTTTCACCGAAGCGGCTTATATCAAGTCGCGAGTTGAAGAGATCGGCGCGCGGCTGTGCAACCACTGCTACACGACGCCCATCACGGTCGCCGCCAGTCTGCACTGGCTGAGTACCTGCCGCGATGCGTTCCTGTTCGAGGATTGCGTCGACGATTCGCCACTTCGACGCGAACTCACGACCGAGGCAGTGCAAGCGCAAGACGGTTGGATCGCCGTGCCCGACGGACCGGGGCTCGGCGTGACGCTGAACGAAGATGTCGTCGCGAAGTATTTGGTGGTGGAATCGATGTGAAGAGTGATAG
>CAUZVF010000549.1:0-4915 GCA_963582955.1 Planctomycetota bacterium | reverse complement strand
CCGTAACCAAATTGATACCAGATTCGCGGAGCAGAATAGGGCGGTTGCCATTTCTTCCCATGACTCCAATCACTTCGTCGCCGCACTGAAACTTCAGACCTAGAGATCGTGCGTGCGACAACATCGAGTCGGTGAGTTCACGGTCCCAGAATGGGAACAACCGTTTGTTGCCATCGACGATTGTGACTTGTGTTCCAAGTGCAGTGAACAACAGCCCAAATTCGATCCCGATGACTCCAGCGCCGATGATCGCGAGTGATCTCGGAATGTGGTCCATCTGAAACATATTATCGGTGTCGAAAATCGTCTGGCCATCGATGTCGACTTGTTGGGGTTGTAACGGTCGAGTTCCCACGTCCAGCAGAACTCTGTGGCCCTCGATGTATGTCGTGCCGGTTGATGAGTTGATCTTGGCCCGATGCGGCGATTCAAAACAAGGACTGCCATGCAAAATGTCGACACCGTGTTGATTCAGTTGATCAATGCGGGTTCTTGAGTCACGTTTCACCGCGCCGCGCACCGCGTCACGCACGTCTTGCATGCGGATCGTTGGCCCGACCGTACTCTGGTGAGCCCAATCATTCCGGCTTCCCGCTAGTTGGAATCGCGCATGACGAAGAGCCTTTGCCAGCACATGGCTATGAAAATGAGTCATTCCGTCGTCGGCTTCCGACAGCGGATTGATGACCGCGACACTCTTTCCCAAGCGTGACGCCGACATGACTGCGTCTTGTCCCGCGGGACCACAGCCAATGACGATCAAATCGTATTGCATGGCTGCTTGGCTCCACGAATGGTTGACTAACGTTGTGGATCTGTTAACAAATGGAAGTTGTTGAGACTTACAAAATCATGCGAGACAGAATCATGAGACGGAATCATTGGCTGAAGACTCCTTCATGGAATCCATCGGCGCTTTGGGTGAATGGATAATATGCAAATTTTACGTATGCAGAGGGACATAAAAAGAAGGGGTCAACTTTATGGATTATGCTGATTCTCTTATTTAATGCCAGTGCGTGTGGAAATCGCTCTTTCCATACTGCGGGGGCATCGTCCTATAATCGATGAAAGACAGATCTTACGAATTCGATGGATCACGAACGGGATAAGCAGCCATGCATTACTTCGAACGCCGGCCCTGGGATTTGAAGCAGTCAGCTCATACTCCGATCGAAGTGTACAAAAATCGAAAGTTCCACCGCCGCGAGTTTCTGAAGTCGATGGGAATCGCTGCGGGGATTGGTTTGACGGGGTCGCTATCTGGATGCTCGCGCCCATCGGAAGGTGAAGTGTCGAAGGCCGGCGCGGTCGAGCCTTTGCCGGAGGAAGCCAAGAGTATTTTTCCGGCCAAACGAAATCCCAAGTTTGAGTACGGGCGCGCGGAGACTGTCCAGCGCGATGCGGCCGAGTACTGCAATTTCTATGAATTCACCGGCGGAAAAGACGTCTGGCGGTACGTCGAGAATTTCGAGCCGTCGCCTTGGTCGTTCGAAGTCGGCGGGTTGTGCCGTAAGCCTCGTACTTTCGATATGGACGACGTTTACGCTTCGTTCACTTTCGAAGAGCGAGCTTACCGGCACCGCTGCGTGGAGGCTTGGGCGATGTGCGTTCCGTGGACGGGTTTCAAATTGTCGGAATTGTTGAAGGACGTCGATCCCAAGCCAGAAGCCAAGTACGTCGCGTTCGAAACATTCAACCGCCCCGACGAAGCACGCAACATTGTCTCACGTCCCGACTACCCGTGGCCGTACACCGAAGGCCTGACGATTGACGAAGCCATGAATGAGATGGCATTCGTTGCCACCGGAATTTACGGTGAACAATTGCCGAAGCAACATGGGGCACCGATTCGCCTGGTTGTGCCGTGGAAATACGGATTCAAGAGCATCAAGTCATTCGTCAAAATCGTACTGACCGACAAGCAACCGGCAACCTATTGGAACACAATCCTGCCACACGAATACGGCTTCGAAGCAATCGTCAATCCGGATATCCCGCATCCGCGATGGAGTCAGCAGCACGAAAGGATGCTGGGAACTCATCAGCGACATAAGACCGTTAAGTACAACGGATACAGCGAATACGTCGGGGATTTGTATTCATAGTCCTCTCGTATATTATGTGCTCATGTATATTAACGGCAAGTCCAACGCAGCGGCGTTAAGAGTTGGCTTGGTACCGACGCCTGCGGCTTGCCGTTAAACGCGATGTCGTTATGGCTCTCGCTAACGTCCTGTTGTATCAGTGGAGAACGTCATCAATTTCCAAAACCGAACCAATTCGATGAAAGTGTGGGAGTTTTGGATTGATGTTGGTGGGACATTCACCGACTGTATTGCTCGCACACCGGATGACGAACTCATCCCGCTAAAAGTGCTGAGTTCCGGTGTGACAAAGGGGCAGATCGAGCGGATCGAATCACCGACGCAAATCGTCGATTCCGCTCGCTATGATGATCCCGAGGATTTCTGGCGAGGTTATGAACTGCGAGTTATTGACCCCACGGGCTCGATCTCGTATTCCTGCGGAGTTTTGCGTGCCGAGAAACCGGCTGGAATCCTAACACTCGATGCACGGCTGCCCGATTCCGTCAAACCTGGGGCCAACTACGAGTTAGTATCGGGTGAGGAAGCTCCAATCCTCGCCATTCGTCGCGTGCTGCAGTTGCGGTTGGATGAACCGATTCCGGAAGTGTCCGTCCGATTGGGAACAACGCGAGGCACGAATGCCCTGTTGACGCGGACCGGCGCGCGCACGGCGTTCATCACAACCAAGGGGCTGAAGGACGTGCTGCTGATCGGCAACCAAGATCGGCCGCGACTGTTCGATCTGGCCATCAAGAAACCCGAACCGTTATTCGAACGCGTCGTCGAAATTGATGAACGCGTCGATGCCGACGGAAACGTGATTCGACATCCCGATGAAACAACGATTCGCGAGCAATTGGCGCAACTGCATGGATCAGACATCGAATCGATTGCGATTTGTTTGTTGCATTCGTTTGCCAATTCCAATCACGAAATTCTCGTCGAACGAATTGCGCGAGAAGTTGGGTTCAACGAGATCAGCACATCCAGCCGACTGTCGCCGCTGATCAAGATTGTCTCGCGTGGTGACACGACGACAATGGACGCGTATTTGAACCCGATTCTGCGAGATTATGTCGAGCGGCTGCGGGGTCCACTGGGTAACAACAATATGAAAATGATGACGTCAGCCGGAGGTCTGGCCGACGCCGATCGATTTGTGGGCAAGGACAGCATTCTCTCGGGACCGGCTGGTGGAGTGATCGGTTTTTCACGAGTCGCCCAGCGCGGCGGATTCGAAAAGTCCATCGGATTCGACATGGGCGGGACCAGCACTGATGTGTCGCGATTCGATGGCACCTACGAATTGGAATTCGAAACGCAAAAGGCGGGCGTGCGAATCGTTTCGCCAATGCTGGCGATCGAAACCGTCGCGGCGGGTGGTGGAAGCATCTGTGGTTTTGACGGTGTCAAACTGTTCGTGGGACCTCAAAGCGCCGGCGCCGATCCTGGTCCGGCCTGCTATGGCCGCGGTGGGCCGTTGACCGTTACTGACGTGAATCTGTTTTTGGGAAAGATTGTCGCGTCACGATTTCCGTTTCCGCTTGATCGCCAATGTGTGGAAGACCGTCTGCAAACGGTTTGCCAGCAAATTGCCGGTTCGCCGATGGGCAAACAATACACTCCCGTCGAATTGGCTGAAGGGTTTTGTGCGATTGCGAATGCCAATATGGTACGCGCGATCCGTAAAATCTCTGTTGCCAAAGGCTACGATCCGGCTGATTACACGTTGGTCACGTTTGGAGGCGCGGGGGCTCAGCATGCCTGTGCGATCGCGCGCGCATTGGGAACGCGTCGAGTTTTGATCCATCCGTTCGCCGGAATTCTCAGCGCCTATGGCATTGGGCTGGCCGACGTACGACGGTTTGGCCAGCAGTCTGTATTGAAACAATTCTCTGACGAGCAATTGCAGCAGCTTGAACCGGTTTTTGAACGGCTCGAGCGGCGCGCCACCGACGAAGTTCGTGGCGAAGGAATCGCCGACGAGTTGATTGGCCGCCCGATTCGATCGCTCGACATGCGTTACCAAGGCGTCGAAGCAACAATCAACGTCGTGTGTCCGGCCGACATCGGTTATGCCCAACGGTACGAGCAACTTCACCAGCAACTTTACGGATACACTCATGGTGACCGCTCCCTGGAGATCACCGCGGCGCGCGTCGAGGTTGTCGGGACGACAGCCGATCCGCCGGACCATGTCGCGGAACTCGAATTCCGAACGCCTGTTCCCAACGAGGTGACGGAAACCTGGTTTGCCGGACAAAATTGTTCGACGGCCATCTTCCCGCGATCCGACTTGCGTCCCGGTGACGAGATTTCAGGTCCATCGATTATTTGCGAGCCGACGTCGACCGTCGTCATTGATCCGGGTTTCTCCGCGGCAATTACTGCGCGCGGCGAGATCCTGATCACTGACGGAGAACTCGATGACGAAGAGGGTGCCGCGGCCACTCTCAACTCTCGACAATCAACTCTCGACGCCCCCGACCCGATCATGCTCGAAATCTTCAATAACCTGTTCGCATCGATTGCCGAGCAGATGGGAATCACGTTGCAACAAACATCGTTTTCGACGAATGTGAAAGAGCGGTTGGATTTCAGTTGTGCGATCTTCGATCCGCACGGCGATCTTGTGGTGAATGCTCCGCACATTCCCGTTCACCTGGGTGCGATGAGCGAGACGGTCAAGCGGATTCTGGCCGACAATCCTAATCTCGCACCGCGTGACGTGTATGTCACGAATGATCCGTATCGCGGCGGGTCGCATCTGCCGGATGTCACTGTAATAACGCCAGTGCATCATGCTGAAACGGGCGAGTTGCTAT
>CAUZVF010000548.1:0-4927 GCA_963582955.1 Planctomycetota bacterium | reverse complement strand
GGCTGGTACGAAGGATTGATCGTCACCAACACGACGCCGATACGAGCCGTCGCGAATTGCAGCAATACCCATTCGGGCCAATTGGTGGCCCACACACCGAAATGGTCTCCGTATTGAAATCCCAGAGCCAGCAAGGCGCGCGACGTGCGATCAACCTGAGCATCGAATTGAGACCAAGTCAGACGGACATCGGCCTGCGAAAAGACGGCGGCATCACGGTCTGGGCATCTTCGAGCGGTCTCTCTGAGCACCTGGCCGATCGTAAGACCATCGACCCACGGTGTATCCGCCATTTCTGAACTCCCTGGATTGCCATCTCAATAAAAGCGACCGAGCGATGGAATGCATTATGAGATGATGAGAAGTCGGCATCCAGTGGCGGCATCGGATATGTCCGCACCAAGTAGGTCCCGCGAGCCGAGCGGGACCTGGAATCAGATTAATTGTGCCGTATGCGAAAGTCCCGCTCGGCTCGCGAGACCTACTTGGCCGGCTGCCAAGATCAGTGCCCTTTGTCTTAATATTGTGCGTTTATCGCAAGACGTGTTTGTTCCGCGCATCGAACGGCGCATTCGTTCAGAAAAATCAACCGTCGGTTGCGCACGGAAGTTCCGATCGTGCGAATTACAGTGCCCGTATCAATTGAGTCGGCTCAGTAGGATGGAATAACGAAAGTGCTATCGAATTGCACGGTTATGGGCCGTGCGATAGTTCCATTCGATTATGCTGGAATTCGCGTGTCATCCATTTGTTGTATCAGACACCGGAACTCTCCTCATGTTTCGCCTTCGAAAACGCCTGTTCAGTCATTCAACATCACTGATCCTGTTGCTAGGTTTCATCAGTTCGGCGTCATCGGCTCCGATTCAATCCAGCACGACCGGACTATCGTCACCCGCGGCAACAATCGACTTTAGCGAGGTCTCGCTGTCGGCCAACACGAGCGTGACGACTCAATTCCAGTCACTCGGCATCACCTTTGACTCCGGCGATGTGTTCTACGATCCGTCATTGGTCAGCAGTTCGTTCCCTGGAAATCTCGTTGGAAATCGAATCGGCAATTTCACAAACAGCACCAGCGTCTTCACGGTTCCCTTTTCAATTCTATTCGTCAATCAGCAACCCGAAGCGGCTTTTTCGTTTCACAGCCTGACCTCGGGGACAACGACATTCCGGGCATTGTTGGGAAGCACGGAAGTCGAGTCATTTACGGCAACGACGTCAGGGACGGGATTTGACGACTTCTTTGGCTTCACGGGAATCACGTTTGACGAAATTGAGATCGTGGGTCCGTCCTCGGGAACCGCCGCGTTGGCACTGGTCGACAATATCCAACTTGGCAGTACGGGCTCAGGAGCCTCGATACCAGAACCCAGTTCATTGGCTCTGCTCGGAATCGCCGGGGCGAGCATGCTCGGATTCCAGCGAAGGCGCTTCCGAAGAAAGTCAGGCCGCGAACCGGACCACGAATTTCGTTCGAGTTAATTCTGTTGCTGTATCTTAGCCTGTGCTCGATAGTATGCTTGAATCCGCTTGCCCTCGTATCGCGGCCATTTCCACGCCGGCCAGACGGGGCTCTCACCGCGGATTTCCCGGTACATCTTGCGGAGTTGCTGAGACATTGCTTTCAGACGTTGCGGTTCTTGTTGGGACCGTTCCGTGGCTTCCGCAATGTCGGCGTTCAAATTGTACAGCTCGAACGAATCCAATTCGGCCGTTCTGAGGTTTTGTTGGTCGTGCACACGGATGTCGCCGTACGGTTTGATCGTTTCGCCCGTCAACGTGGCCAGAATTTTCCAGTCACCAATCCGCATGCAAACTTTCGGTTTTCCGCGCGCGGCGTTGAATTGCCAGTACAGCGGTGTTTTGCGCTGAATCGGTTTGTCGTCGAAAATCGGCAGAAAACTCGTGCCGTCGATGGCGCGGTCTTGTGGAACGGGGATACCGGCGATCTCGCACAATGTCGGTAACAAATCCACTCCGCAAACCGGCTCGTCCGAGACTTGCCCCGGCTTCGTGTGTCCCGGCCAGCGGATGATCCCCGGCACGCGGATTCCGCCCTCGTACATGTAACCTTTCTTGTCCCGCAACGGACCCGCTGATCCATGCGGATGCCGGCCGGTAATCGCCGGACCGTTGTCGCTGGTGAATACGACCAGCGTGTTGTCTCGCAGCTTCAATTCGTCGACAGTCCGCATCAAACGTCCGAACGCGTCGTCCATCTGAGTCACATTGCCGTGATGATTCGGTAGCGTCGAACCTTCCGGAGCCTCGTACAGCGACTTGTATTTCGGGTCGGAATTAATGGGCTCATGCGGTTCGTGAAAACACGTGTAAAGAAAGAACGGCTTCGATTTGTCGCGTTTATTCTTCAACCAGTCGATGGCTTCGGCGGCGACCAAATGAGCCGAATAGCCTTCCAGTTTGCCGACCCATTTGCCGTTTCTCGCAAAGTTGTCGGGATTGTGATGCGTCGGCAGCGCGTTATTCTGCGTCGCAAACCAGTGATCGAAACCGTGATCCGAAGGCTGCGGTTGCGGCGGCAGGTTGAACATTCCATTCAAATGCCATTTACCAACTTGGCATGTGTTGTACCCGGCGTTTCGCAGCAGTGTCGCAATCGTGATTTCGCTACGGCGCACGTGCATTGGCGAATACGTCGGAATCCAATTGTGAATGCCGACACGATGCGGAGTGCGCCCGGTCATCAACCCCGTCCGAGCCGGCGAGCAATTCGACGCGGCCGCGTAGCAATTCGTCAGCTTCATGCTTTCGGTGACAAAGTGATCGATATTCGGCGACTTGATGCGCGGATGTCCGTAACACGCCAAGTCTCCGTACCCGAGATCATCACAGAGGACGATCAGAAAATTAGGGCGTTTTGCACCGGAAGGCTCTGTCGCGGACACATCATTCACAAAGAACGCGGTGACAAACAGAATCAACAAGACTGCCACGATCACCGACGGATTCAGAGTCGCCTTTCGCTCCGCGAAAGATGCGTTACTTTCGCGGAGCGAAAGGCGACAATCGCAGAATGCCGATGTGCTAGCCGTCAACCGTCGTTCCACGGGGACAAGCCCGCGTGGAGACGGTTGGTGCGTAACATGTTGGGTATTCATCGATATTGCTTTCGCGAGAGAATCAAGAATCTTTCCGCTGCGTACTGTGTCCACTCTTCTTGTAGTGATTCAGAAGCTTCGTCAATCGCTCGACAATCTCGGGATGATCTTGATAGACGTTTTCCGCTTCCGACGGATCCGATTCCAAATCATAAAGTTGTCCTTTTGGCTCCCCCGGTTTCGGTTTGATAACTCTTGGTTTCGTGAATCCGCCAGAACCGCGGCCAAGCACCAGTTTCCACTTACCTTGCCGGATCGCGAACGTGCCGTTGAGCGAGTGATGGACCGTCGCCTCGCGAATCGGACCGGCTAGCTTTTTTCCAAGTAGCGCGGGCAGGATGCTGTAACTGTCTTCTCCGGCGTCCGGCGGCAAATCCGAGCCAATGACGGCGGCTGCCGTGGCAAGCAGATCCGTTAGACAGATTGTCTGTTCAGAAACCGAGCCCGGCTGAATCCGTCCTGGCCAGCGGGCGATGAACGGCACTCGGTGGCCGCCTTCCCAGATGTCGGCCTTTTGACCGCGATAGTGCAAATTGGCGGCGTGGTTGTATTTCTTGATATCGCCGACCGGCCAATGCGATCCGTTATCGCTGGTCACCAACAACAACGTGTTGTCGACCATCTTGTTCGCCTTCAACGTGGCCATGATTTGACCGATGGTCCAGTCGACCTGCACGGTGAAGTCGCCGTAGTATCCTGCTTTGCTCTTTCCACGAAACTCATCCGTCGGAAGCCAAGGCGTATGCGGAGCCGACAGTGGCACATACAAGAATAGCGGTTGCTTGGGCGAGTCGTGTGCGTGTTTGTTGATGAATCCGGCCGCTTGCCGCGCGATCACGGGCAATACATCGATGTGCTTGAAACCCGGAGCAACCGGGCCGCCACGCCAAAACCCACCGCCACCTCGCCGGCGATGGCCACTGGCTTTGACCATCTTCGTTGGGTGCTCGACGGCACGGTCATTCAAAACATAGACATAAGGCTGCATGTCCAAAGACGCGGGAATTCCAAAGAAGAAGTCAAACCCATAATCAGGTGGCGCCGGATGCAGCGGTTTCGTGTAGTCCGTCTTCTTGTCGCTCCCCAATCCAAGATGCCATTTGCCGACAGCACCCGTGTGATATCCCTGTTCCTTGAGCATTGATGCGACCGTCATGCGATTCGTGTCGATCAACGCCGGGCTGTATCCCCACAACACGCCGCTCTTCAGTTTCGTCCGCCATGCGTAGCGTCCCGTCAAGACTCCGTAACGCGTCGGAGTACACACGGCCGACCCCGAATGAGCATCAGTGAAACGCATGCCTTCGGACGCCAGCTTGTCCATGCTCGGCGTGGGAATCTTCGAGTCGGGGTTATAACAGCCGAGATCGCCGGATCCCAAATCATCCGCCATGATAAAGACAATGTTCGGCCGCTCGGCCGCGATGGCTGACAGGTTCGTTGATAACAACAGACATAAAATAGCAGCCAAGATTCGCAGCATAGGTATGGCACTCGCAATCAAAGGATCGAAGACATCCCAATCAACATGAGCCGTCGCGCGCGGAGCAGCGCAACATGCTGCCTCATGTTATCTTGACAACGCGCCGAATTCGACCGCTTCAACGATGACGGTTGAAGTGCAATGCCACTGGAGCCGTCGCGAAGGGAGCGGCCGGGAGTGCACAGAGCCCATAAAAGAACAACAGCGCGTTTACGGCTTTCTCTTCCGCTTGCAGGATGTACGCCGTCGTTAATCCACAAATTGCCATCGTCACCAGCAGGCACACAATAGCCGTCGTGCGCGAGATCAGATGCCTACTCAG
>CAUZVF010000547.1:0-4930 GCA_963582955.1 Planctomycetota bacterium | reverse complement strand
AACTTCCCGATCTTGGTTTTCGTCGTTTAACGGCAAGCCGCAGGCGTCGGAGTTTCGTTGACGGATGACGTCTGAAACACAGACGCCTGCGGCTTGCCGTTAAACGAGGAACTTAATTCGGGACTATTCCTTAGCAGACGGGAAGCCGTCGTAGGTTTTGTGTCGACGTCGCGAAAACCAGTGGTGTAGCCGCGCAAGTCAATCGATCTGCAGTTCGATACCGCGTAGGGTTGAGAATGTCACATTCCTGGGAATTCAGGCTTGCTGTCGCAGGGCCTTATGGCTTTGAATCCGACGGATCGACCGACGTGTCCGATTGCTGAATCCGTGTGGCGATGTGCTTGACGATAAAAGTATAGTAAAGTATTCCCGTATAGTGATTCGCGGCCATCTTGATGTGATGCGGCGTGTCGAGTTTGGCCGCGTTGGCCAGGATCAGTGCATTCTTCATCGGCACCACGCGGTCATACTCGGCTGAATAGAGCCACGTCGTCTTTGGGTTCAGACGGTGTGCCAAGCGAGTTGGTTCGATGTGCCACAACAGCGACCGCAACTTTTCGTCGGTGTACCCCGCTTGACGCAGTTTTTGCCGAACCTTGGCGGTGTCTTTTTCTCCGTTTGAAATGACATCGTACAAGTCGCCGCCGGCCAGCATGATAAACGTGTTGGAATAACAGTTATCCAAGGCGGCCGACGACGCAACAACAAATCCGCCCAGACTGATGCCTTGCAGGCCGATACGATTCTTGTCGACGTGTGGCAACGCCTTAACCGCATCGTATGCCCGCCGAACGTCGGCGACGGCCTGCCGAATTGTCGTGACGAGATTGGCGCCATCCAATTTGCGGTTCCCTTCCCTTCGTTTGCCGTAATTCGGCAACTGAATCATGAATGTATGAATGCCCTTGGTTCGCAAGCTGTGAGCAAACATGCGGCCGACCGTCATTCGAGAGCCCGACTCGTGAACGACGACAATCGCCGGCGCGTGAATCGGACGCCCTTCGGCGTCACGCGCCATGTGCCATTGCATCCAGACTGTGTCGTTGACGGCATTTCCCGATGGAACTGGCGATGGAAAACTGACGTATCGCTGAAAGGCCTGTTTCTCGACGGCTGAACTCGTGACGGAAAACCGACCAAACTTCCAACTAAGACCGTCAAGGCATTCTTGTGCATCGGAAGAATCGTCACTCAGAACAGTCAACGAGTCTTGTCCGTCATAGGTCTGTGTTCCATTCGCTTCCGCCCCGGCAGCCACGTCAACGGCGGCAATCGAAACAAGCAAACCGATCGAACTGATCCATGAAACTGACGGCATCTTAATCTCCGAGATTTGTGAGTGGTTGGTTGGAATTGTCCGGTAGCGACGGCAACGGAAACACCCGACCGCTACTCGATTCGAATTTCCCAAAACGGCTGCGCCACGCCTTCGCTGGTGAGAAACAGCGTTGTTCCATCCGCGCCGAAACAGATCGCCTCGCCCTGTCGACGCCGCGGTACTTGGATGAGTTTCGGCTTACGAGCCAACGATTCGCGCCACGGTTCATCGGGCGTGCGGTCATACATAAAGGCATTTCCGTACGTGACAATCACCGCACGTTTGCCGTCGGCAGAGATGTCCATGGCGGTCGGCAACGGAATCCAGAGTTTTGCGATCGGCTTGGCAGTTAATGGCTTGGGCGATTCCGTTTCCGAAAGAGGCAACTCGTAGGCCGTACACGACAAACTGCGGTCTTTGCTGATCACGTAGATCTTTTTTGCCATCGGATCAACCGCGAGCGATTCGCAATCGCGAGGACCGTTTTCGTAGGTGAACGTGATTGTCCGCGAGACGCTCAATGAATCGATCTTGCCGAGCCGACTGCCGCCAAGCGCCGGTTCTTTGACGACGTAAAGCCGCACCACTGCACGTTTCGCGGCGTTGTCGCCCACGTCGCCGATCAGCAGGTAATTCGTGTCGCCGAGCCGAAACGAACACATGTCTTCCCAATCGATTGCCTCGGCTCCGTCGACACGGAACGTGGCAAGCGTCTCTCCGTTTCGGTTGATGAGAAACAAACGCGGCCGGTCGCCGGAATCGTTGTGTGTCCAAAATGCGCCGGGACGTGAGAGCGAACGCGCAAGCCCGCTGCTTTCGGAGATTGCGTCATCCGCCAAAACTGCCAGTTGTTTTGGCTTTCGGTAGTCGCTCGATTTTGACTGGGCATGCGCATATCGAGTTGTCACGGCGGCAATCACAAAGACAAGCACGCCAAAACGCAAACGGCTGCAATCCATGATTGATCATTCCTTGGCAAACCTGTGTGACAGCCCTGCATGATACAAGAACGGGAGATTTTGCATAACACGATGCACTTTGCCGAACGTCCACGCCATGTATAATCAAGGCTCTTGATCGGAACGCCCAACGAACGAGAAGGGCGCTGTCGTCCATCGTTTCTCCGTCGTAAACAAACATTCGTTGATTGGGCGCGGTCTAACGGTGTCAGGGCCAAGTCACGGCAAAATGCAACATCCTTACAGCGAGATCCCCGAACTTGTCAATTTGCAGGCCGATTGTGGGATTGTGCGCATTCCGATGGAGCAGGACGTACCATTCACGGCACGAGTCCGGGCGTTGGTCGATACAGCCGAATTCCAAAGATTGGCTCACATCACACAACTGGGACTTGCCGCGCGGGTCTATCCCGGAGCAACTCACACGCGGTTCGAGCACGCGCTTGGAGTTTATCACAACTCGCTGCGCTATTTGTGGCAACTCGGCCGCGACCACAGATTTCGTCAGCTCGTCGATGCGCACATGGCCGAGGTGTTGATCGTTTCCGCTCTGTTGCACGATCTGGGACACTGGCCGTTTTGCCATCCCATCGAGGACATGTCGCTGCTAGATCTGCCGCCGCATGAATCGTTTGCCGCGCGGTTTTTGGCACCCGACCGTGAACTGGCGCATGTGCTGCGGAATGAATGGAACATTCAACCCGAGGAAGTCTTGGATGTCCTCGTCGCGAAAACTGATTCGCCGTCGATGCGATTGATCCGGTCGATTTTGTCAGGTCCCATCGACATCGACAAAATGGACTACCTCGGCCGAGACAGCCTGCATGCCGGAGTTCCCTATGGACGCAACTTCGACAAGAACCGGCTCATCCAATCGTTGCTGGTCAACGAGGCCGGCGATGGTTTGGCCATCAGCCAGAAAGGAAAGACGGCTGCCGAATTGATGGTTTTTGCACGTTATGTGATGTTCAGCGAAGTGTATTGGCATCACGCCGTGCGATCGGCGACTTGCATGTTTGCACGGACGTTTTTTGAACTCCACGGCCAACTGGACCTCGAGGATTTTTTCCAAAAGAGCGAATCTGAAACGATTGACGAATTGCGGACCAACGCCAGAGATACGATGACCGAGCGGCTGATCGAGGGAGTTTTCGGAACAAAGCGGATTCTCTACAAGCGAGTCGCCGAATACAGCCACTATCAAGCTCCGGAAATCTATGAGCAGTTGGCTCGTCAGCCGTATGATGTTCTCGCGCGATGCGGCAACAATTTAGTCGAGCGGTTGCGATCCGATATCGGTGAAGAGTTGGAATCAACCGACGTTTTGATCGACGCACCACCACCACACCGCGAAGTCGAATTCAATGTGCAGCTTTATTTCCCGAAAGAGCAAGTATATCGGCCTCTGCACCGCGTTTCGCCGGTCATCGACGCACTCGCACGGACTCAGTTTGATGACTACGTGAAACGAGTGCGTGTTTTTGCGAATCCGGCCGTCAGTTCTCGGCTTTCGGAACTGGACGTATTTCCAAAGCGGCTGCAGGAAGCAATCGATGGCACGGTGACGTCGAAAGACTTATAATTCGGTTTAAACCTGCAGAGAAGCCACAGTAAGCAATTATGAATCCGTTTGATCAGCCAATGGGTTTTCGCATCATGAATCATCAGTTCACGTACTGGATCATCTCACTCGCGCTGGCAGGAATCCTGAGCGGTTGTGGAGGAGATCCGCCGTCGCCCGTGGTCACTCACCAGAAGAAGCCGCAAAAGAAAAAGCGGACCAGAGAAAGTATCGAGAAGAGAAGGAAGGAGAAAGAGGCCGAAGAAGCGGCGGCAGCCATCGCGGCAGAAAAGGCGAACTTCTTGGCGAACGCAGCTCAGAAGAACCGCTTCGAGACCGCGGATGAAGTTCCGAATTTCGAAGTGGCCGAACCGATTCCGCGAGTCAAACCCGAGGATATGTTTGACGTCAGCGTGCCAAAGAATGAAGAATCTTCCTCGAATTTCGAGGTGGCGGCGGTCGGCACTGATCCGGATGCTCTGACCGGCCGGTCGAATCCGAACTTTCGGATTCTATCTGGATACCGGGTTGCCGAAGGCGCGACCTATTCGGACAACGGACTGCCTTCGAGCATCGTGTGCGAGAAAGACAATTCAATCATGGCCTTGGTCCCGGCCGGAGCGTTTCTGTTTGGAACAAACGACGGACCTCGGGACACCGGGCCTCAAACGACAATCGAACTCGACCCGTTTTACATTGACATCACCGAAGTCACTGGTCTGGGTTATGACTTGTACCGTGCCGAACTCAAGGCCAACAACGAACGCGTACCGCTCAAACCGCTGAATGCGACGGCCACGGCCAAGCAACCCGCGTTAGGTGTTAGTTGGGGCGATGCCCGCGCGTTCGCGCGTTGGCTTGGCAAGGATCTGCCGACCGAAGCCGAATGGGAAAAGGCCGCGCGAGGCGCCGAAGGTTTCAATCACCCGTGGGGCAATGGCCGGGCGATTTGGAAGAAGGCCCGGACGTTCGATCAGATCACGGCAGTTCGAGCGTTTCCGTTGGATCGCAGCCCATTCGGTATATTCGATTTGGCCGGCAACGCCCGCGAGTGGGTCTTGGATTTGTATTCCGAGACGTCTCATCGCCAAG
>CAUZVF010000546.1:0-4931 GCA_963582955.1 Planctomycetota bacterium | reverse complement strand
AAAGCCCAAGAAAAAGAAGACCGCGACAACCAAGAAGACTCAAACAAAGAAGGTAAAAACGAAGAAGGTCAAGAAGAAAGCCACCAAGCATTCGGCCGCTTCGCGGACAGCGAAAACCAAGAAGAAGTCGACGATCAAGAAAAAAACCGTCAAAAAACCCGTCAAGAAAAAGTCGGCACGTGTTGCGAAAAAAACGACCCGCAAGAAAAAGTAATGGTGATTTTTAGACGCTGATTCTGGTCGCGCCGTCTTAGATTCGGGATAGTCACTGCGAACCGGATTGGTGGACGCCGCAATCATACGTTACAATGCCTACGGGCCCGAAGGTGTCGTTCACGCATTGAGTTCGTTTGTTTAACGACAAGTCGAACGAGACCATGTGTGTGGGATCTGACTGAGACGACAAAACGAGGCCGCCATCGGCTGCCATTAGACAATCAAGTAACAATCCTACGATTTCCGAGCGACTTGAATCGTTCTCATGATCACGTCGATTGAACCCGAGACAAAGTGCTTATCAATCCTGTCTCTTTCTGATGGAGTGCAGTCTATGTTTTCCCGATTCATAGTTGCCACAACTGCCTTGTTATTCATTGGCCAGTCCGGATCGGCAATCACTCTTGCCGACGGGGACAAGCCGCGTTTTCAAATTACATCGTCTGAAGCGCCGCCTCCCGCGCTGCCGCAGCCCCGCGATGGCCAGCAAGATGCCCCGCCCGGATTGCGCATTCAACTTCAATTGAGCGACGATGAAGCGACACCATTCCAGCCGGCCAAACCGAAAACAAAACGGGAACGGGACCGCTCCGATGCTGTGTCATGGTTCATGACGGGACGGCTCCGAGAGAAACGTAAGGATTTTCGAGGCGCGCTGGATGCCTACAAGAAAGCGGCTGACATCGATCCGACGGCCGGTGCCATTTATCAAGCGCTGGTTCCTCTGGCATTTGGATTGAATCGCACGGACGATGCCATCAAATACGCGCGCAAGGCTGTCGAACTTGACCCAAATGATTTCCAGCTCTTGCGGCGGCTTGGGTTCATCATGGCCAGGAAAGGGAAGTTTCCCGAGGCATTGGACTTTCTGGAACGCGCTGCGAAGTCAAACCGCTTGGACCACAAGTCGGGAGTCTACGTGACGCTGATGCGAGACTTGGCCGTCATTTATGGGGTTGTCGGCCAAAAGGAAAAAGCGGCCGACCATTACGAGATTGTTTTCGACGCGTTGACAAATCGCGGTAAGTATTCCATCAGTTCTCGGACGCGACAGGATCTTGAAAAGAATCCCGCGACAACATACGAGATGATTGGCCAAACATTTCTTGCCGCGGATCGCACCGATCTGGCGATTCGCGCGTTTGAACGGGCCGCCAAAGCTCGCAAGGGGAAGCCGGGCACGTTGAGCTTCAATCTCGCTCAGGTTTATGCAAAGACGAAACAGTTTCAGAAGGCACGCGAGCATTTGCAGACGTACTTCGACGCCCAACTCCAATCGCGGGGCCGATTGGCTTACCAGTTGTTGGCGCAGATTCTGACGGGGCTGGGTGAACAAGATCAGTTAATTCCGGAAATCGAGAAACTTGCCGAGAGCGATCCCAAGAATTCCCACTTGCAGTATTACTTGGCCGACCAATACGTCGAACAGGATCGGCTGAAAGAGGCCGAAGAACTCTTCAAGAAGGCGCATGCAAGTTTTGGTGGAGTCACCGGCCAAATCGGATTGGCCAAGATCTATCGAAAACAGAATCGGGCGAAAGAATTGCTGAAATCATTGTCGGCCGCGCTCGAGAAAATCCAGGACGCGAAGGATCAAGCGGGCAATCTCGATGCGGAAATGAAAGAGGTTGCGAAGGACGAGAAACTGATCGATGGGCTGATTACCGCCGGTCGAGAAATGTCCAAGGGCGATTCGCCCGAATTGGATTTCCCGGGCAGCATTCTGCTAGCTCGGCTGGCGATCCAATCGGATAAGGATACCGCCGGAATCGAGTTCTTTCGATTTGCGTTGAAGCTGCGTCCCGATCGCGCATCGCTGATATACAACGATCTTGGACGATTGTTGCTACAAACACGGCAATTCGCTGAAGCCGAAAAGGTCTACCAAGACGCCGTGAATGATGCGGCGCTCGCAGGTTTGAAGCCCAATTATCTGTATCTGCTTTCACAGGCCCGCGAGTTGGGCGGCAAGACGGAATCGGCGTTGAAAGCCGTCGCGGAAGCCAAGAAAATCGCCCCAGACGCGCCATTGTTGCATTTCCAAGAAGGTTGGATCCACTATCACTCTCGAAACTGGAGCCGTGCGATTCCGTTGTTTAACGAAATGATCGAGAAATTCTCGGATCGGCCTGATGACCAGTCCAAGCGACTCGTTCGGCGCAGCCAATTCAGCCTTTCGAACATTTATGTCCAGCAAGGCGACATGAAGAAAGGTGAGAAGATCCTCGAAGATATCTACAAAGTTGATCCAGACGACATCGGTGTGTGCAACGATCTTGGTTACTTATATGCCGACCAGGGGAAGAATCTAAAACAAGCCGAAGAAATGATTCGCAAGGCGATCAAAGCCGAACCTGACAACGCCGCCTATCTCGACAGCATGGGCTGGGTCTTGTTCAAACTCGAAAAGTACGACGAGGCCGCCGATTGGTTGAAGAAAGCCTCATTGAAATCGGAAGGCCAAGACTCGACGATCTTCGACCATTTGGGTGACTGCTATTTGAAATTGAAGAAAGATGACGACGCCCGTAAGGCCTTTCAAAAGGCGTTTGATTTGATGAAGGAAGAGCCGACTCCGGACGAAAAACTCAAGAAGAGCGTGGATGAGAAACTCAAGAAACTCGGTACCGCCAAGAAGAGCGAATCCGCTCCGGAGCCGGCCAAGCCGGAACCCAAGTAACGGCGATCAATGATGGAATGATTCGTCGTCCGGCTCTTGGGAACAACACAGTCGGGATTTCCACAATTTCTGAATTATTCTTTACGCCACACACGTTGGCATTTTTCAATCAACGAGATTTCTCAAATGGCAGGCCATTCTCATTGGGCAAACATCGCAGCAAAGAAAGGTGTCGCCGACAAGAAGCGTGGCAAACTCTTCGGTAAACTCAGCCGGGCAATTATCGTGGCGGCTTCCAACGGAGGAAGCGACGTCGACATGAACCTGGCACTGCGGTACGCGATCGACAAGGCCAAAAAGGCCAGCATGCCCAAGGACAATATCGAACGTGCCGTCAAGAAAGGCTGCGGCGAGAACTCTGGCGAAGAATTCGTTCAACTGCGTTACGAAGGTTATGGTCCCGCGGGTGTCGCTGTTATGGCCGACGCGTTGACGGAAAACCGAAACCGGACGGCGGGCGAAGTCCGCAAGATTTTTGAAGTTCATCACGGCAATCTCGGCGCCAGCGGTTGCGTGGCCTGGATGTTCGAACGGAAAGGGATATTCATCATTAGTTCCGAGAATGCGGATATCGATCAGTTGTTCGAGTTGGCCATCGAAGCAGGCGCCGATGACGTCAAAGCGTCCGTTGGCTCTTTCGAAGTGACTTGCGAGCCCGAATTGTTCGAGCAGGTCTCTGAAGCACTGCAGACGGCCGAGATTTCCACCGAAATGGATGAAGTCTCGCAGATCCCACAAAACACGGTCGACTTGGATGCCAACGACGGACGCAAAGTGCTGAAATTGATGGACGCTCTTGAAGACCAAGACGACATCCAAAGTGTCACCGCCAACTTCAACATCCCTGACGAAATCATGGAAGAAGTCAGCAACAGCATCTAACGACGGCTCAGGATGGTACGAGAACCGGTCATTCACGGAGGCGACAGCGGTGGTTCCGGCGACAAGCCGCCAGAACCTCCATTTGGCCAATTTAATCCTGATGCCGAACAACACGACGACGAACTTCGGCCACAAAGCCTAAGTGAAGTCGTCGGGCAACGCAAAGTTGTCGAGCGATTGCAAATCATGCTCGACGCGACCCGCAAGCGGCAGGAACCGCTGTCGCATCTTCTGCTCGATGGGCCACCCGGCCTGGGGAAGACAACATTCGCCACGGTCTTGCCAAAAGAACTCGGGACCGAATTGCAAATCACATCGGGCCCAGTCTTGAGTGCTCCGAAGGATCTGGTGCCTTATCTCACGAACGCGGCCTACGGTTCCGTCTTGTTCATCGACGAAATTCACCGATTGCCGGCGGCGGTCGAGGAGTTCATCTATCCCGCGATGGAGGATTTCCGCGTCGACATCACGCTGGGTGAAGGCATCAATGCGCGCACGATCAACATGCAGCTAAAACCATTTACCGTGATCGGCGCGACCACGCGCAGCGGAATGCTGACAGCTCCGTTGCGCGACCGATTCGTGAATCGATTGCACTTGGATTTCTACGACACCGACGATTTGGCGGAAATTGTCGTCCGCAATGCAAAGAAACTCAGCACTGACGTCGACACCATCGCCGCAACCGAAATCGCTCGCCGCAGCCGCGGCACGCCGCGCAAAGCCAACAACTTGCTTTTTTGGTGCCGCGACTTCGCCGATGCCAAAGCCAAAGGCAGTATCACCGGTGACGTCGCCAAGCGGGCGTTGCAGATGATTGAAGTTGATGAACTGGGCTTGGATGAACAAGATCGACGATACATCGAGACATTGATCGCGGTGTTCACTGGCGGCCCCGCCGGCATCCAGGCAATGTCACACAGCATGAATGTTCCGTCCGACACACTGGAAGACGAAGTCGAACCGTTCCTGCTCCAGTGCGGATTCATCCAACGCACGCCCCGCGGCCGCATGGTCACGGCCAAGGCATTCGAACACCTAAATATCACGCCGCCCGATGATGTGTCGGAACAGGGACGACTCTTCTAACTCGTTGACGAAGTTTCGGCCCCGCAATCAACATTGAGCGGCAGCCAATGCGTCGTCGTAATTT
>CAUZVF010000545.1:0-4936 GCA_963582955.1 Planctomycetota bacterium | reverse complement strand
CGGAATGAACAACCGACGTTGCGGTTTGTATCCGACATACGACAGAAAATCGTTCAGACTAAGGACCCGGACACCTTGTTTTCTGGCTTCATTCCCCATCGTTTTCCTGTGTGTGAGTATCCTACCAATGCGATCTTTTTCCGGTTGCAGGCTGGTTCCTTTAATATCCGGAATCTCGCCGATGATTAGCCACTTCGTATGGACGTCAATTTCCGCACCATCCTCTTCCCATTCTTCAAAACTATCAGGGAACCGGATGTAATGAAGGCGTTTGCCGTCGTCATCGACTTCATGGTCGATTGCCGCTCCAACACTCGCAACGATATCGTGAAATTTCTCGCGGTCACTTTCGCCGTCATCGTCGAGATCGATCATCCCAACGATGGCAAAATTCGAGCGGCGACCGGGTGCCCACAGCGGAGTATAAATAGGATCACCTTTGGAGATCGGACGGTAAATGTCGTCGCCAAGGATTCTCGCTTCGGCTGTGTGGGCGTCAATCAGACGAGTCACTTCGATGGACCCTTTGATGTCCACTGAATCACGTGCGACGCCGTCGTTCGATTTTGTGTAAATGCTGAATGTCGTGCGTTTATGCATATTGTCGGCCGATCCCAGGTTGATCCAGACCATACGGGCCAGGTTGTCGACCCACACAATTTTTCCATCCGCATGTTCAAAGCTGACGTTTGTAACCTCGTTCAACTTTTCTCGCAATCGGTTGTTGATCGCCGTGAGGTCCGTGATATCGTTTCGGAGCGTTTTTTCGGTCTTCACGCTGGCCGACCGCAAGTCCTGCAACTGGACATCGAGTTCCGTATTGGCCGTGCGCAGCTTATCAATCGCGTCGTCCTTAGTTCGGATGTCTTCTTCCTTCTTCGTGATCAGTGATTGCAAATCCGTTTCGGCCGAGTCGGCGCGCGTTTCGAATTTCCTTCGTTCGGCGAGATGCTCGTCTTTCAGTGCGACGTACTCGTCGATTTTCTTCGCCAGGTCTTGGCTGACTTTGTCCCGGTCGGCCGTCATGTTTTGTAGGTCAGTTTCCAGCTTGGCAACCGCTGACTTGTAGTTTTGATCGGCGAGGCCGTCGACTCTATTCAAATCCGCCACACCCGATCCTATCACCGTGCTCGCGCCGGTATCGGCATCACCGACTTCTTCGTAGTCGTATCCGATTATTCCCTTGAGCAAATCAATGTCATTGTTCAATTGCCGAGTAATCCCTTGCTCCGTCGAAAGTTTGGCTTCCATTTCGGTGTAGCGGCTTCTGTTGTCGTTCAAATCTCGAAAATTGAGATAGAACATCACGCCCAGAATCACACTGAGCATCACGAAAAAGATCAAGCTGAAGTGAACTGCCGTGGGTTTGTTGGCCGCCATGGCATGCGCCTTTTGATTGCGAGGTTGGTGCGAGTCCGACGTCCGCGCCAAATAAGTGCGGACGCCATCCTTATCTCTTTAGTGTAAAAGGACACGGATTCAAGTCAAGAACGTTGTTTCTCGGATCGAGAACGGCCGTGCGCGTTTGATCGGTTTGTCGGAACAAATCGGTTGTTTCACGTCGCGAATGGCCGTCTCGCGAGAGGCTCTATCGAATGGATCGTTTTCAGAATGCGAGAGGTGGAGTTTATCTGCCGTCGCCCGCATAATGATCGCAACCCACTCGACCGCCGGGCGGCAAGTAGGTCTTGCGAGCCGAGCGAGTCTTTCCAAACAAACAGGGCTCACCGTGATTTGAAGTCCCGCTCGGCTCGCGGGACCTACATTAGCGCGGAAATCGGCGTCGCTGGCAACAAACATAACAATTCTCAATCGCTTCCCCGGAATCTCCAATGGCCGAAGTCCTCTACGTTGTGGATGTGTTTTCACTACTGTTTCAGGTCTTCCATGCTATTCCGCCGATGACCGGACCGTCGGGCCAGCCGACAAACGCGACGTTTGGGTTCACTCGCGACCTGTTGTCAATTCTGCGCGATCACAAGCCCACGCACCTCATTTGTGCGATGGATTCGAAAGGGGACGGCGTTCGCAACGATATCTATCCCGAGTACAAAGCGAATCGCGACGAGATGCCCGAGGACCTAAAACCGCAGGTTGAAATGATCGTTCAGATCATGGAAGGATTCCGCATTCCCATCATGAAAATGGACGGCTGGGAAGCCGACGATGTGATTGCAACGGTGACGCGCCAGGCCGTCGAGCAAAAAGTCGACGTGCGGATTATGACGGGCGATAAGGACCTTCGTCAGTTGTTGGGTCCACGGGTCAAGATTTTCAATTCCCGCAAGAATGCTCTGTATGACGAAAAAAACTTGCGAGACGACTGGGGCATCCGCCCAGACCAAGTCATCGATTTTCAATCACTCGTCGGAGACAGCGTTGACAACGTTCCCGGGGTTCCGCTGGTGGGTCCCAAGAAAGCGACCATTTTGTTAAACGACTTCGGCGGTCTGGAAGATGTTTTGGCGCGGGCTGACGAAGCGAATGGGCCGAAACTGCGCGAGAACCTCAAGAAGTTCGCCGATCAGGCCCGCATGAGCCGCAAGCTGGTAACGCTGTATCAGGATTTGCCGATCGAAGTTGATTGGGAAGCCTGCCGCGTCGCCGATCTCGATCAAGAGACGCTACTGCGGCTGTTCGACGAGTTTGGATTCCGTCGTTTTGGCGACGAAGTGCGCGCACTGGGCGGCGGCGATTCCGCGCCGGGAACACAGTCGCTGTTGTTTGATGACAACGAATGTTTGTGGAAAAACATCAACTCGTCTGACAAATTCGAGTCGTTTCTGGCCGAACTGAAGCAACAAACCAAATTCTGTGTCGATCTGGAAACAACCGGCCTCGATGCCGTGCAGGCCGACATCGTCGGCTGGGCATTCAGTTGGCAGACGGGTACGGGTTATTACCTTCCCGTTCGAGGACCGCGAGGAAGCGCATTGCTCGATGCGCAAACGGTCGCCGATGTGCTGCGTCCGATTCTGGAAGATCCGGAAACCGAGATCTCGAACCAAAACATCAAGTACGACATGTTGGTCATGCAACGAGCCGGAATCCGATTGCGCGGCGTGGGAGTTGATCCGATGGTTGGCAGCTACTTGTTGAACGCCGCCGCACGCAGCCACGGGCTCGATGCGCTGGCTCAGCGCTATCTGAATCGCAAGATGATCCCCATCAGTTCGCTGATCGGCACGGGCAAGAGCCAAAAACGGATGGACGAAATCAATGTCGATCAAGTTGCCGAATACGCGTCCGAAGACGCCGACATTGCTCTGCAGGTCGCGTCGATAATTTCCGATGCGTTACACGAGCAGGATTTGTGGGAACTTTACTGGCAACTCGAACGGCCGCTGATCTCGGTGCTTGCCGACATGGAATTCAAGGGAATTCGAGTCGACGTTGACGAACTGAATCGCCAAAGCGACGAACTGGGCCAAAGATTGGAAACGCTCGTCACCGAGATTTACGAGATGGCGGGCCGCGAATTCAATATCGAATCTCCGAAACAGTTGCAAACGGTTCTGTTCGACGAACTTCAACTGCCCGTGCAGAAAAAGACCAAGACCGGTGCGAGCACCGATCAAAGTGTTCTCGAAAAACTCGCCGTCCTTCATCCCTTGCCCAAATTGGTTACCGAGCATCGGCATCTGTCCAAATTGAAAGGGACCTATCTGGATACGCTGCCCGCTCAGGTCAATCCCGAGACCGGCAGAATACACACTTCGTTTAACCAAGTTGTCGCGGCGACAGGACGATTGAGTTCGAACAATCCCAACTTACAGAACATCCCGATCCGCACCCATGAAGGCCGACGCGTCCGTCGTGCGTTTATTCCCAGCCAACCCGATTGGAAATTGGTCTGCATGGACTATTCGCAGATCGAGTTACGCATGTTGGCTCATTACAGCGACGCGGCATTGATCGAGGCGTTCGAAACTGGAGCCGACATTCACACGGCTGTCGCGGCGGAAGTCTTCACGGTGCAGCCGGACAAAGTCGACTCGGATATGCGACGAGTGGCCAAGGCCGTCAATTTCGGGGTCATTTATGGACAAAGCGCCTTCGGCCTGTCCGCGGCACTGGGCATCAGCAAAGGCGAAGCGGCCGAATTCATTGACGGCTACTTTCAACGCTATTCTGGAGTCAGAGCGTTCTTGGAAGAAATCCTCGACGAGTGTACGAAGACCGGCTACGCCCGCACGATTCTCGGCCGCCGCCGCGCCATTTCCGGAATCCGCCGCAACCGCCGCGGACAACTGAACATGCCGGAAAGAACTGCCATCAACACGGTCATCCAAGGCTCGGCCGCCGACTTAATCAAACGGGCCATGATCAATGTCCACAACCGCATCGCGGACGAAAACCATTCCGCGAGAATGCTGCTACAAATCCACGACGAACTTGTCTTCGAAGTACCCGACGCCGACGTTGCCTCGCTAATCGCACTCGCACGTCACGAAATGGAATCCGCGATGGATTTGCGAGTCCCGATAACCGTCGACATCGCCGTTGGCGGTAACTGGTTGGCCGTCGAGTCCCTCTAAATCAATTTCGATCCCGATGCACGAAGCAAGCTATTCCGGAAATGCCTCGTAGACACTGGTCTTTGGATGCGCCGCTTTCCACTGATTCCAGGTTGTCCGTTCAAATTCCTGATCCTCACACGGCAAATGAAGAGAATTCTGAGGATACCGGACACCGTCGATCAGAATCTGCAATTGACGGTCGATAAAGCCTCCACAGCCCAGCACCAATGGTTCATCGGATACATCCTTGGATTTCACAACACGGCAGAATACGTTGAGATCGCAATACGTGACCGTTATCGGGACACCAGCAACGACATCATTAACGATGTGTTTTCCCGGTCCGCCACTCAACGCAAGAATCGAATAGGCGCGGGCTTCACCGTTGAGAATGACTCCGATCACTTCAGTGTCGT
>CAUZVF010000544.1:0-4937 GCA_963582955.1 Planctomycetota bacterium | reverse complement strand
ACGCCCGTGACGACGCGGCCAAGATTCAAATCCCCGTTTCGAAACCGCTCAGTGATTTGGTTGTCCGGGCCAACGGCCTGGGCAAAGCCTTTGGCGACCAATTGCTGTTCGAAGATCTTGAGTTCGATCTACCACGTGGGGGAATCGTTGGCGTCATTGGTCCCAACGGCGCGGGCAAGACGACGCTGTTCAAGATGATCATGGGCCAGGAAGATGCAACATCCGGCGAGTTACGGATCGGCGATTCCGTTGAACTTTCTTACGTCGATCAATCGCGGGATGCGTTGGACGGCGACAAAACGGTGTATGAAGAAATCTCCGGCGGAATCGACCAATTGGAAATCGGAGGCTCACGGATCCATGCCCGAAGTTATGTCGGCCGGTTCAACTTCAAAGGAACCGACCAACAAAAGCTGGTCAATCAACTCTCGGGCGGCGAACGCAACCGAGTGCATTTGGCCAAACTGCTGCGGTCTGGCGGCAATCTGATTCTTTTGGACGAACCGACAAACGACCTGGATGTCGAGACGTTGCGGTCATTGGAAGAAGGACTGCTCGACTTCGGCGGCTGTGCCATGATCACGACTCACGACCGATGGTTTCTCGACCGCATCGCCACACACATATTGGCTTTCGAAGGCGATAGCAAAGCCGTGTGGTTCGAGGGCAACTACCAAATGTACGAGCATCAACGCCGGCAACGGCTTGGTACTGATGCCGACCGCCCAACACGCATTCAATACAAACCGTTGCATCGCTAATTGCGTGAATTTCTCATCAGCAAAGCGGATCCCTTCTGTCGGTTTGTGAAAGCAATTTCAGTTCGCCGAATTGCCAATGCAATACAAGTGCTTAAACGTCCGGATGAAAACCTGTCCGTTCGAGATGGCCGGTGTGGCGTTGGTTGTTTCGTTCAACGGATTAGTCTCAATCAGTTCGAACTTTTCTGGATTCGGCCGAAAGACCAGGGTGTTACCTTGCTGGTTCGTAACATACAAAAGTCCGTCGGCCATCACGATGGCGCCCCACAGTTTTCCGCCCTGTAATCGCGTTTCCCACACGACATTGCCGGTGTCAAGTTCCAGACATTGGGCGATTCCCGGTTCGTTGGCCATGTAGATATAGTTGCCGACGATCATTCCCGATCCGATCCGTTGCGGATTCGGTTTCGTATCGTGCCATAAACGTGCTGACTTCGTGACGTCGCCGCTGCCGCCGAGTTTGAATCCGATTCCCGGTCCGGTGTATCCGCCCATCGCCACACCGATTTCGTCGGAAACAATGGGCGACGTATAGACGAGATCGCCGTTACGACCGCTCAGTCCTTCAACCGACCAGATGATCGTGCCATCCGTTGGATTGTAGGCGTTCACGCGTGTCGGCATGCTGCACAGAATCTGGATTTTCCCGCCAACCTTGGCGACGATCGGAGTGCTCCAGGATCCCACCATGCGCCCGTTGCGGTCATTATTGCCGCCGGGTTCTTCGGTCTTCCATTTCGTCTCGCCGGATTCCAGATCGACCGCGGCGAGGAAAGTCTGATCGCCGGGCCCAAAGTTCAACAACACCATCCCGTCGAGCAATACCGGCGATGAACCGTATCCCCAGATGTGATGCACATCGCCCAGATCGTTTGACCATAATTCGTTGCCATCGAAGTCGTAGCAGAACAACCCAGATGAACCGTGCCACACAACCACTCGCTTGCCATCAGCCGTTGGCGTCGAGGCTCCGAAGGGATTTGTCTTGTGCGTTGGCTCCTTGGTATCGAACTTGACCGCTCGGTCCCACAGTTGTCCGCCGTCCTTCCGATCGAAACAGATCAGGCTGCGCTCGGTACCATTCTTGTTCGCCGATGCGATAAAAACGCGGCCGTTGGAAACGATCGGACTGCCGTTCCCGTCGCTCGGCAACGGCACCTTCCAAACGATATTCTCATCGCGGTTCCAAGTTGTTGGGATTCCTTTCTCGGTGGAAATGCCGATTCCGTTTGGTCCGCGAAAGCGAGTCCAATCCGCCGAGAAACCAAGGTTGACGGCCGAAAGAACAAAAACCGACGACAGCAAAACTTGCCTTGAATTGAAAACGAGTTTGTTCATGATGCATTCTCTTTTGAAAGTGTGCAAAAAGCGTTTCCCGATTCAGTTTGATTCGTTTAACGTTAGGCCAAAGTCGACCGCGTTTCGTGGCGCAAATCGGAATGGCGAGGGTCTTGTCGGCTCAGGGAGTAGTCTACGTAACCACGAACAATGACTTCAAGAAACCGGCGATTCACGGACTCGACGAACATGTTCAAGTCTCGGAATTCAATCTCGAACATTGCCACGATGACAGGTACAATCGAGCGATGGCTTGGATCATCCAACCGGGCTAAACAATTCGCTTTGTGAAGGAATGGAATCGATGACGTCGTCTCATCCGCAAACGGAGCCAATTGACGTGCGGTCGAGTTTCACGGCACGGCCGGCGTCGCAGGCGTGGGAGCAAGTGCCGATTGCCGAATTTCCACAACAGTTCTTCTGGGTTTGGTTCAAACCGGCTAACGTCCCACAAGGTCTCGTCGTCAGGGTTGCCGACGAGACATGGACGAGTTTTCCACAGCCCGAACAATTGACGATGCGAAGACTGTTGCACTCGGCCGGCGTCCCTGCCGAAACGATTGCGACGTGGCAACTGTATGGTGTTTCTTTTGATGCAATGCGGGGAACAAATCCGCTGTTGGATAATCCCATCCCGCCGCCGGTTCCGGATGTCGATCCGAACATTGTTATCAACATCCAAGCGGCAGTCACTCAGCCAATATCACAAGGGCTGCCGCAAGCTGCCCAACCGATGCCGCAAGCCGTTCCGCAGTCATCGATGAATGCCAACTCACTAACAGAAGTATTCGCCGGGATCGAGATGGAATGGAACGCGATCGTGGATATCGAGGGCGACATGGAACAGATTCGCAAGATGCTGGTCGAGACGTCCGGCAAGCTGAAGGGGCTAAACCGTGATCTGACGTCGGAAGAACGATTGTATGCCAGCCAAGCGGACGAACGAGAATGGCTGGATGCCAGACGCACGCTACGTGATGCCGACATGCGGTTGTGGGCTTGTGTCAAGGATTACGATAGCGGCGATGCTAGCACGGCCGGCAATCGAAAATGGCTCGCGCAAATGTACGAGCAGTTTATTGTGACTCGTCAGCCCTTCGACGGAATCGCACGGGCATTGGAAAATTACGAGTTTCATCGAAAAGTCGCCGTGACAACTCAGCAGAAAATGAACAACGCCTTATTGCATGCCACGAACAACGCCGAGCGGAATGCACAAGGCGTCCTGAACCGAATTGCCGCCAAAGTCCGTGAGGGTCAAACTCGGCCAGGTTTCCTGGAGGCGTTGCAAGATTAATTGCAGCGGCGTGAAATCTCCGGGGCCGTGAGCGATCAATCAGGGCGTTCAGACGCGTGATCTTTTCCTGTCACAGGGTCGCCGTCCAGTCGCCGCGATGCGAATGATCTTGAGCCACATTGGCGGAAGTCGATATCATCCCGCCCGTTAGATGGATTCCCCACCCGCCCGGCTCCATGTCGGTCGGGTTGTCTTCACAATCGGCTGACCGAAAACTGAAAAAATGCGGAAAAGGATTTCCGAGTCTGAACTCTTGGGCCTCAACGCGCGGCGGATTTGTATTATCAAACCCAGCGCGTTCGGTGATGTTGTGCAGGCGTTACCGCTGCTGCCCGTGCTGAAAGAACGGTTCCGCGGTGCTTGGGTTTCGTGGGTTGTGAACCGTGAGCTGACCGATTTGCTGTCGGGGCATCCGGATTTGGATGAAGTCATTCCGTTTAACCGACGCGGATCTTTGCGAGATTGGCGGTCGCTCTTGCGGAAACTCAGGCGACGTGAATTCGATCTCGTTCTCGATCTGCAAGGACTATTGCGGACAGCCGTCATGACGGCCGCGACGCGGGCCACAACACGGATCGGTTTGGAAACCGCGCGCGAGTGCTCGCATCTGGCTTGCCATCTGACACTCTCGGATACCGGACGGCTGGTGCCGGCGCATGCACGTTATTGGCGAGTTGTCGAAGCATTGGGTGCCGGAGAATTCAATCGCCGGACGCTGGTTCAAGTTGCCGCGAGTGACCGCGCATGGGCCGAACGTCAACTTGCTGCTTTGCGATCACCGTTACTGGTGATCCATCCCGGAGCCCGTTGGATTACGAAACGCTGGCCCGTCGAAAAATTCGCCGTCGTGGCCTGTAAAGCCATGCGAATGTTTGGATTCTCGGCGGTAATCGTCGGCAGTCACGCCGAAGAAAAGGCGGGCGCGGAATTGGAACAGATGTTAGGCCGGTTCATTCCATCGCGGCCCGTGCTGAATCTGACAAGCCAAACCAGCATTAAACAATTGTCTTGTGTCTTAAGTGCGGCGGATGTCCTGTTGTCGAGCGATTCAGGCCCAATGCATCTTGCCGCTGGTTTGGGGACGCCGGTGTTGGGAATCTTCACATGTACCAGCTCTGAACGATCCGGCCCACCGGGTGATCAGCACGAATTTGTTGCGACCGAATTACCATGTGCCGCCAGTTACAAGAAACGCTGTCCGCATCGTGGCACGAATCACTTGGCCTGTATGGATGAACTGACGACCGACCGAGCCTGCCAAGCGATGGCGCGGCTTGTCGAAAAAAACGGTCTTGGTACGCTGCCCGGCAAACAGCCGGATGCGGCGTAAGCATGGACGCGCGTGGTCCGTGCCCAGCCAGCTTCAAGAACACGGGCCGGGAACGGGCCAGGAACCTGACGGTTCCCGCTAGCCTGATGCTTTGAGTTTCATTGCTCATGGCTAGCGGGAACCGTGAGGTTCCTGGCAAAAACGGATAATTGTCCGATTCGTCATTTAACTTGACGCAACAATGCCGTCGGTAACGTGAGTGCCATTGGGC
>CAUZVF010000543.1:0-4947 GCA_963582955.1 Planctomycetota bacterium | reverse complement strand
TGGCACCGACGATCAAAAACGTGTCTGCGAATGGCTGTGGAACGCAACGTTCGAATCACACGAGCAACTGCACGACTACTACAAGACGATGGGCCCGATGTATTCGACAACGTTCGATCCCGAAAAGATGGAAGCAAGCTGGAACCGCGGAATCCGGAACTTCGAACAATTGAATTTCGGCTTCGGCGGATTTCTGAAGGAATTCGATTTCACCGACGACCTGGAAAAAATCCGCTGCCCCACACTGGTTCTCGCCGGAGCCCACGATTGGATTTGCCCGCCCAATCATTCCACGCTCATCGCCGAAAACATCCCACGAGCCCACTTGAAAGTCTTCGCCAAGAGCAGCCATTCGATCGCGGTTGACGAACCCGAAGCCTTTCTCGCGGCCGTCCGAGGATTTCTAACGTACGCGGCACAGTAGGTGTTGCGAATGACTGCGGTTAACACTCACTGAGCGTAACACGGCGAAGCCACAACTAATGTCGCCATTCGCTCCGGGAAAATAGCATCACTTTCGCGGAGCGAAAGGCGACAGAAAGATGCGCGCGTATAATTCAATAAAACACTCTAACCAATCACATCCCAAATCGGATCGCCGCCATGAGCGACGGGGACGGGACGGCTGCTGAGGTCTGGGACGGTCATGTGCGGATCGATTCCCAGCAGGTGATAGATCGTCGCGACGACGTCTCCCGGAGACACCGGATGACTGGCCGGATACGCGGCGTGTTTGTCGGTTGTTCCGAAAACATTTCCCGGTTGGACTCCGCCTCCGGTCAGCAGGCTGAAACCGCACTGCGGCCAATGGTCGCGGCCGGCTTTTTTGTTGACTCGCGGCGAGCGGCCCATTTCTCCCATCACGACGACGAGCGTCGAATCCAACAGACCACGATCCGACAAATCTTGGATCAGTGCCGGATAGGCCATGTCGAGCACCGGCAGATTCTCGTTCTTCAGCATGCCGAAGTTGTTTTCGTGCATGTCGTAAGTGAAGCCGTGTTCGTAGAAATTCTCGGCATGCACGCTGATGAACGGAACACCTACTTCAACCAGCCGCCGCGCCTGTAGCAGACTCGACCCAAACAGATTTCGTCCGTAAGCATCACGCAGTTTGTCGGGCTCGGCGGACAAGTCAAATGCATCGCGCGTCTTGCTCGATGTGAGTAGCGAAAAGGCCTGTTCCTGAAACTTGTCCATGCGAGCCACGGCTGGTGAACTTGTCGCCGACTCGAACTGCTGATCCAACTGCTCAAGAACCGAACGACGCCGATCGAGCCGGTTGGCTGTCATACCCGGCAGAGCATCATTGGCGGGCATCAACGATTCGCCCATCGGCCGGACAGGATTGTAAGGAGATCCGTCGCGAGCAAATTTCGGCGCGCACACGGTAAACAGCGGGTCGTACTGATTTCCAAGGTAGCCGCCGTACGGACCCGGACGCCGGATGCCGGGATACTGTTTGCTCTCACCCCACCCCGGATAGCACGGCATGCAAACGGCACCGGGCATGCCGTTTGGTCCCATTTCCAGATACTGACAAATCGCGCCAATGTCCGGCGGATCAGTCGGGTCAGCCGTCAACTGTCCGTTCTTGCCGCCAGCATACCCGGTCATCATGGCCAGTGGATTGTGTGCGTTGTAGTTGTGAGTTACCGTCCGAATCAAACTGGCCTGATTCATCAACCGAGCGGTCTTCGGCAAATGCTCGCAAATCTGGAGTCCCGGCAGCGACGTGCTGATGGGTTGGAATTCGCCCCGAATCTCAGCCGGAGCCGCAGGCTTCATGTCAAACATGTCCTGATGGCTGGGCCCACCCAACAAGTTGAATAGAATCACTGACCTTGCTGTCCCTTCCGGGTGTTGACGCGATCCCGCCGCCCGCAACAGCCGCGGCGCAGTCATCCCGCCGAACAGTGACAGCGCGCCAACCCGCATCAATTCCCGCCGCGTCAGACGGTCACAGAGCTTCGAGGAGTGGCCAAGGATTCTCAACATCGGAATTCTCTTAGACAGCGCACAGACAAGAGTCGTAAAGACCGCCGATTTTTGTGGCTCTTTGCGTTTTTCGTGGCGATCAAAACGTACCGCTTGCGTGAAAAACCACTCGGATAGAGTACTATAATCTCTGGGGAAGTGCACGACGTTTCTACAGCTTCAGGTCGATCCTGTGATTCAAATTAACTTCAAAGTGGCTGCTCGCGCAATTCACGTTGCCTTGTTTTTGCTTGCAGGCGTTCTTCGTGCTGACGCACAGGCTGAATCCAAATCGAATGGGCCCTTGTCTTTCACGCGCGATGTGATCATGCAGCGGTTTGATAAGAACCGAGATGGCAGACTTGCAGCAAACGAAAAGGCCGACATATTCGCGGCGTTCGGCAACATTGATGTGCCGGTTTTGCCGGCGAAGCCCTTCGAGTATCAACGCGTTGAACGTCCGAGTTACATTTCGGCTGACGAATTGGATCAGTCGGACAATACTCCCGCCGATAATCCGATCACAAACGCCGGAGCAACATTGGGCCGCGTGTTGTTTTACGACCGGCAACTTTCTCGAAATAACACGGTTTCGTGCGCGTCGTGCCATGAACAGAAGGCGGCGTTTTCGGATCCGATCCGGTTCAGTGTTGGGTTTAACGGCGGTCATACCAAGCGAAACGCGATGAGCCTCGCAAACATTCGATTCACGAATCTCAAAGGCCGTGAACCAGGCTTTTTTTGGGACGAGCGGGCGGCGACGTTGGAGAAACAAGTCTTGATGCCGATTCAAGACAAGATCGAAATGGGGATGGATTTGAAGGGCTTGAACGTCAAGCTGCGGAAACTTCCCTACTATCCGCGGTTGTTTTCGGCAGTGTTTGGCTCGCCGCAAGTCACCAGCGAGCGAATTGCAATGGCGGTCGCTCAGTTCATGCGGGCGATGGTGTCGTTTGATTCGAAATTCGACCGCAGCAGAGCGGTTGCAAAGGATCTGTCCGAAAACTTCGCAGGCTTTTCCGATCAAGAGAATCTGGGCAAATCACTGTTCATGGAAGGCATTGGCGGGATTGCGGAATTTGCATGTGCGATGTGTCACGTGCCGCCGACGTTTAACATGGATCGAGCAATCAATGTCGGACTCGACCTGAAGTACAAGGATGCCGGTCTGGGCGCGTTGAAGAGACCTTCGAACGATCCGTTTACCCCTTCGAACGACGGGAAGTTTAAGGCTCCGTCATTGCGGAACATCGAACTGACCGCGCCGTACATGCACGACGGCCGATTCAAGACACTCGAACAAGTTGTCGAGCATTACAGCGACAAGGTGCATCCGCATCCGAATCTCGGTTTGGCCTTCGAGGAATCAACGAGCGACAAGCCGACTTCAGGATTACAATTCAACCGTGAGCAACAAGTGGCGCTGGTGGCTTTCCTGAAGACATTGACCGACAAACGTTTCGTCACGGATCCCAGGTTTTCGGACCCGTTCATTCGAACGAAGAAGAAAAAGAAGAAGGACAAATAAATGTTGCGACTTCTAATGGCGGCTATCTCGGTGTTGCTTGTTGCTTCCGCGGTTCACGCCGACGACTCGAAGAAAGCCACAACGCCCGCCGCGGATCGATACAAGGCGCTGGTCGAACAGGCCGAGCAGGAAGGCCGCTCACGGGAATTGGCCGGTAGGTTCATTGAGCTGGCGAAGAAGCACTCGAAAGATCCGGTGGCTGTCGACGCATTGCTGTGGGTTGTCACCAATAGGCGCCGCGGCAACGAAGTGTCGCAAGCCGTTTCGATGCTGGCGGCCGAGCATGTGACCAACGAAAAGTTGGGACCCATTTGCGCACGCATTGCCCGCGGGCCGTCGGTTGCCTCGGAAAAACTGTTGCGGACGTTGCTTACGAAGAATCCGCACAAGAGTGTAAAGGCGCAGGCGTGTTTTCATCTGGCGCTCTATTTGAAGGAACAGATCCGGCTCAGCAAGTCGTTGAAAGCCGACCCCGATTCAAAAAAGAGATTCCAGCAATACTATGGCAAGGAAGTCACAAAACAATTTGCATCGCTGAAAGAGTCCGTCGTGTTGAAGGAACTCGAACAGCTTTACGAACAAGTCTCGAAATCCTTCGCCGATGTGAAAGTCAAAGATGTCGCGATGGGCGCAACGGCCAAGAAGGAACTGTTCGCGATCCGGAATCTGTCTGTCGGAAGGACAGCGCCCGAAATCACGGGTCAGGACGCGGATGGAAAGCCGATAAAGCTCTCACAATTTCGCGGCAAGGTTATACTGATCAGTTTCTGGGGCCATTGGTGAGGCCCCTGCCGGGAGTTGTACCCGCACGAGCGGTCGCTCGTGAAACGTTTGGCAGGCAAACCGTTTGTAATGTTGGGTGTTAACAGTGATCAGGACCGCAAGATCCTAAAATCCGTCGTCGAAAACGAGAAATTGCCGTGGCCCAACTTTTGGGACGACGGTGACATCAACGGACCGATCGCCACGCAATGGCAAGTGATTACGAGACCGACGATGTACGTGCTCGACCAGAAAGGAATCATCCGCTATGCCGACACGAGTGGCGGGAATCTGGAAATCGAGGCCGTCGAGAAAGCCGTTGACTCGCTGATGAAAGAAGTGACGAAGAAGTAATCGAACTCACTGAAACGGGTACGCACCGCCACATTCTGCAAGCCGGCGGAATCAGCGAGTTCCAAGTTCTCCCGTGCCGATCAGATTCCCTAGCGTCCGAAGCGCACTTTTCGACTTCCACCATTTCGAATGTTCGTCGATGAATTGGGTGCAATTCAAGATGCGCACGTTTGGTGCGACGGGCCCTTCGTCCAGATCGTGTGGTAGCCCAATACTGGCGGACTCCTTTGGATTGTTTAACAATCCTATCAGGAGGACACGATGGAGAATCAGAGTCAACGGAAACGACGCACGTTTTCGGATGAATTCAAACGAGACGCTGTCAA
>CAUZVF010000542.1:0-4947 GCA_963582955.1 Planctomycetota bacterium | reverse complement strand
CACCCGCTACTACAACTTCGATCGCAAACACTCCAGCCTCGAATACCTCAAACCAGCACAGTTCGAAGCTCTCATCAAACAACCAAAATAAGAGGACGCACTGTCCGCAAAAACGTCACCACCCCAGCCAGCCCCAGCTTGAAGACGCGTTCATCAACGGTACGTTTTTTAGAAAGATCGTGGGCGAAACCTTGAGAGCCACAGTACCACAACAGGAATTGATCTTTGTCCCAGGCAACCATCGGCGCAAAGATATGCGTGTCATCAAAGTGGCCTGACTTTCCCAGTGACAGAATCGGGCCATTGACGTCACGTCGCCAATTCTGTGGCCCAAGCCAGCGTTTCAGTTCCGGAGGAAGCTGTGCTGCCGCAGGGGAGACGAATACGTGTGCCACAAGCAGAACGACGCTGACGGTAAGAACGAGAAAGTATCGTGATGGCATGGCCACCCTTTCAACGATGATGACATTTGCGATGTACCGTGATTATCGAACTCTTCTTGTAATGTCGCAACGAAGATCTGGTAGCAGTAGGCGAAATCTCGTCCAAGTTGATGTCAAGCGCCATAAACTGCTGAGCGCGCCTTGACAGGGGTCGCATTAGAGGACGTCTTACCGGCTTAAGGACTGAAGAGAATCGCAATATGTGGTCCTCCGCGCTCTTCCTGTTTGCCGAATCGTCGCCTGCACTGTCGTCGATTGTCAACCGGCAAATGAGGGACTTCTATGCTGCTGCGCCATTTTCATCGTTCATTTACCTTCCGATTTTCGTGACAAAGCGCCATCCTTGTGGCATGCTTCTTGCGTGACGACACTCGTTCGCGACACGCATCGGCTGATTACATCGCTCACGGAATCCGAATTCACCGAAAAGCAAGCGGAAGTCGTGGCTGATGCTCTCAACAATCTCGATGCCTCGGAACTTTCGACGAAACTCGACATTGTAAATTTGGAACACAAGATCGAACGGCTTGAACTGCGGCTCACAATCAAGCTCGGTAGCCTCATTGCCGCCGGCGTTGTGTTCTTGTCGTTCTTCAAGTTCTTCAGCTAGATACCATGACTCACGTTTCGATCGACGAACGGGATTTGACGAGACTTCAAGAGCTTCTCCGGGAAAGGGGATTTAACGACGAAGAGCAAACAAAGGCAATCCGCGTCGTTGCTGAAGTTTTCAGACAAGAGTCCGATCAATGGAAGGCGTAGCGGGACTCAAGGAGTTAGTGGACGCCTGCGTTCGCGAAAACTGTTACACGAGATTGCTGATTGTTACACGGCGCTTGCCGCTCGGAATTCCCGGAAGCTCCAAGGAATTCACCTCCTCCGATCGGCGAGAGCGCAAAGCTCGCGAGCTGCGGAGGCATCGACAATGTAACATCGGCATTGCAGGGCCATTTCGCACCAATTTTGATGCAATTCTGTTACACAATTGTTACACGAGAATGCAATGCCATAAAAAAAGGACTCACGCCGTTTGACGTAAGTCCTTTGATATCAAGGTGCCCAAGAGAGGACTCGAACCTCCACGTCCATTACGGACACTAGGACCTGAACCTAGCGCGTCTGCCAATTCCGCCACTTGGGCAAAGTGCATGTATTATAGGTTATTTCTCGTTTCCTGTCTCCCATCGCCATCATGATTGACACCCGTTGTGACACCCGTTACGATGAGTTTGTTGAAGATGACACCCGCGAGTGATGGCTCCGGGTGTCGTGACACCACCTGACCTTTTGCGAGACGAGGTGATGTAATGGCGAATTCTACCGGAAAACGTTTGCCGAACAAGCCAAACAAGCCTTATCCGGCATTTCCGCTTTTCCCCCATGCAACCAACCGCTGGGCTAAGAAAATCCGCGGCAAGTTCCATTACTTCGGTAGGTGGGACGATCCCGATGCGGCGCTCCAAATGTACCTTGAGCAAAAGGACGACCTGCATGCTGGCAGGACTCCCCGCCCAAGCTGCAACGGGCTGACTGTTCGAGAGCTTTGCAACCGGTTCCTCACCGGCAAGCGGTTGCTGATCGATTCCGACGAGATTGGCCCGCGAATGTTCGCGCGTTATCACCGTGTTTGTGCGAAGATCATTGCCGCGTTCGGTCGCCAACGGCTGGTCATTGATCTTGCAGCCGACGACTTCGACAAGTTCCGCGCCCAACTGGCAAAGGGGCGCAGCCCGGTCACGTTGCGGAACGACGTGCGCGATGTGCGTTCAGTTTTCAAGTACGCGTTCGCCGCCGAATTGGTCGACCGTCCGGTGCGGTTCGGCCCGAACTTCAAGCAGCCGTCGAAGTCCGTTTTGCGAAAAGAGCGAGCCAAGAACGGGCCGCGCATGTTTGAGGCGGATGAACTACGGCGCATCATCGACGAACTGGACGGCGACCCGATCATGCGGTCGATGGTCTTACTGGGCATCAACTGTGGGTTTGGCAACACCGACGTCGCCAGCTTGCCACAATCGGCCGTCGATTTCGGCGCAGGCTGGATTGACTACCCACGCCCGAAAACGGGCGCGGAACGGCGCTGCCCGCTGTGGTCTGAGACGGCCGAAGCGTTGCGGGCGGCAATCACGTTGCGTCCGCAGCCGAATGAAACAACCGACGCCGATTTGTGCTTCATCACGATTCAGGGGAACCGTTGGACGCGGGTCAAACCGGGGATCGCGGATCCCACACGGTTCTCGAAAGTCGACACGGTGGGGCGGCGATTCTCTGCGTTGCTGACCAAGCTCGGCATCAATGGTCGGCATCGGATCGGCTTCTACGTCCTGCGGCATTGCTTTGAAACTATCGCCAGCGAGAGTAAGGACCAAATTGCCGTCAATGCCGTTATGGGCCACGTCGATTCGAGCATGGCGGGCGTCTATCGCGAACGGATTTCCAACGAACGGCTGATTGCCGTTACTGACGTCGTTCACGGCTGGTTATGGCCGTCGGTGGACGATGAAAACGACCGTACACATTGACGAGGACCGTGATTTCACGGATCCTATAGCGGTAAGGAAACTCCGAAGCTGGCATCGATGCTGCATCGAACGGCAATCCAAAAGTGAATTACGAACAAGCGCTGCTGAAGCTATTGGGGCGGGGACGTCCCGGAGTGGTTTCAGCAGCGTTTTTTTGTGGGTGGCGACTATCCTCTCGCGCATTCCGAACGGCCCGGAAAACACCCTTCAGCTTGGTTCGATGCTTCTTCTCTCGACGCGCGGCCTCAGCTTTCCGATGACACGACTTGCATTCCCGTCGTAACGCGGGATTCGATTTGCTGCACACACGAAATTCGCCAAGCGGTCGGTACGCGGCACACACATTGCAAAGCCGGCAACCCACAGTTTCGGGACTCTCAGCCGCAAGAATAAGGCTCTCGGACGGGACGATTGGATCGCGGCTTTGTAGGAACATCGAAGCCCCCCATTTCAGTTTCGGATTAGGCCAACTCTGTTTGGTGCATATGGCGACTGGAGTGCGTTCCAGCCAATTTTTGCTTTCCGGTTGGTCTTTGTAAAGCTCAATCTCTGCACGGCTTACCCTCCTAATCTTCGCGAATCACCCAGACGTGTACCGACGCTATAGGTGCCAAGCAGGCCCCCATCGGCATCCTCGTAGGCCATATCGAATGTGTCTGGCTGATATCGGCGGCGGTACTCTTCGCGGTCCAACCGTTCGCATTCATCACACAGAACCGTACTGGCGGCACCATGCAATCGGTGAAATCCGTCCGATGCTTGGCATTTCCAGCACGCGCCATCCGGTTTCGGTCGTCGTCCCTCACTTTTATCAATCATGCGTTGCAAGTGGTCGATCAACCCCGCAAAGTCACGGGGTCGTGCGTTCCACCAATAACCACCAGCAGGCGTCCAGCGAAACTTATTCGCCTTTAGGGCCGTGCGGATGTCGGCACTGGGTTTGCCGTCAAAGGTCAACGTGCATTGTCCTGGTCCAAAAGTCGGCTTGAATTTCATGGTCGTTGCTACTCCCTCAATTCCCGCGATAATCCGCGCGGGTTCGGTTTCCGGTCAATCCGGGAGTCTCCGCGCTCGCCACGGTGACAAGCGCGGGTCGTCTCGGATTGACTAGGCTGTCACGAGTTCGGGTTTCTTCTCGTCTGTGTTCGCATCCTCAAACGTCACTCCCCGCATGTAGTCAACGGCCTTCTGTGCTTGGGCCGCGGCGGTGACAACTAGCTTCGGATCGGCTGATATCTTCGTCTGCCAACCGTGGATGTACGCCGCCGAGTTGTCGAGCGTCTTGTTCTCAATGCCAGCAATCCCACACATAAACGCAGCGGACATTTCAGCAACCAGTTCCTCTTTGGCGTACGGGTCGGAACCGAAACCGGCGTCCAGATCGGTCAAGCTCTTGCGGCTCAACCGCGATTCGTGACCGGTTGAATGTGCCAGTTCGTGAAACAGCGTCGAATAGTATTCTGGTTCGCTGTCAAATCGCACACGTTCTGGCATAACGATTTCGTCCGATGCGGGCCGATAGAATGCCCGTGTTCCGCGATGGTCGATTTCAGGGCAATCCTCGAAGCCAGAAACAAGCTGTTCCGCGGCGTCAATCGGTGTGAAGTCCAAGTCCGGGCGCTTGTCTTCAGGTTCCGGCAATCTGGAATCAATCCCGTCGCATTGCTCGAAGTTGAAAACGGCGTAATACCGCAACACCGGCAAACGTGTAATCTTGCCAGTCGTCTTATCTTCTCGGTCGTACCATTTCCAAAACACTGCGGGACTCGACTTCTCGCCCTTACGGACGTTTCCGCCAAGCTGCTGCGCCTGTTTGTAGCTCAACCAATAGGGGTTGTCGTACGGACTGAGCATGCCGAGCATTAGCACGTTCGCGCCTCGATAGTTCTTCTTGCTCTTGAGGTTCTTCGGCCAATTGCCAAACGGGCTGCCTCGCCAAGGTCGATGCCACGGGGCGGTTCCGGTTTCCAGTGCGGCCAACACTC
>CAUZVF010000541.1:0-4951 GCA_963582955.1 Planctomycetota bacterium | reverse complement strand
CAAAGCTTGTGACTAAAAGGAGTTGCGACTATCTTACCCAAAGCACCGCGCAAAATCGGAGTTGATCGTAACCCGAAGCGTCAGCGAGGAAACATGTTGAATTCCTCGCTTACGCTTCGGGTTACGAATAATTCGGGCTAACGCTTCGGGTTGCTGTCAGTGCGGTAAACCGGCAGTTTGTGATACGGCCTTAAAGTTTGGCGGTTCTAGTTGGACAGCGCCACTTTGTGGCGTGAATTCGACATAAGTTCTTGTAATCACTCGTTTAACGGCAAGCCGAAGGCGTCGGTGTCCGGACTGGAACGCGGACGCCTTCGGCTTGCCGTTAAACAAGTTAGGCTCACGAGTTACGTCCAGTCGCCTGTTACAAAGTGGCGATGTCCAACTAGTATCCACGGTGAAACGCTGACAAGGTGATCGATATGAAATACGTCATTGGCTGCTTTCTATCCGCGTTGTTGGGTACGTCCGTCGCGATTTGGATTGCCGAATCAAACACGACACAAATTCTGCAGGCTCAAGAATCCGAGAACGCACGCCGCCCCGCACTTCGACGGCCCCAAGCCGCCGCCGCTTCGAAACAGTTTCCGCCAGGCACTTTCGATGCCGACGGAATGACTCCCGAGGAAGCCGTCAATGTCATTGTCTATGAAAACATGAACAAATGCGTGGTCAACATCACGACGCAAATCACGCGAGGCGACAGTTTGTTTTTCTTGGATGTTCCCGGCGAAGGAGCTGGTTCGGGTTCGGTCATCGATCGCGAAGGGCACATCCTGACAAATTACCACGTCGTCGAGGATGCGCGGCATGTTTCCGTGACGTTGCACGACGGAAAAGCCTATGACGCGAAATTTGTCGGAGCCGATCCTGTCAACGACATTGCTGTCATGAAAGTCGATGCCCCACGCGACGTTCTGAATCCCGTCGTCTTTGGCGATTCCAGCGCCTTGCGCGTCGGACTGCGAGTGTATGCATTGGGTAACCCATTCGGTTTGGAACGCACGTTGACAACGGGAATCATTTCGAGCCTGAATCGGACGTTACAAATCCGCGGCAACCGCTCGATCAAGTCTATCATTCAGATCGACGCGGCCATCAACCCAGGCAATTCCGGCGGACCGCTACTGGACTCTCACGGACGACTGATTGGAATGAACACGGCGATCGCCAGCAAAACCGGCCAAAGTTCCGGCGTCGGCTTTGCGATTCCCGTCAACCTGATCTCACGGGTTGTGTCGCAATTGATTGAGCATGGACGTGTTATCCGACCGGAAATCGGAATACAAAAGGTCTATGAAACCGAGCACGGATTGCTCGTGGCCCGCGTGACACCAAAAGGCCCGGCCGAACGAGCTGGAATTCGCGGCCCCAAAGTCGAACGCCGCCGCCGCGGCCCGTTCATCATTGAACGCGTCGACCGCAGCGCCGCCGACTTGATCGTCGCCGTCGATGGACAACAAGCCAAATCCGCGGATGAATTCCTGGATATCATCGAGCGCAAGCAGCCGGGCGACGACGTCGTTCTGACTGTCATTCGCGACGGACGCCGAGTCGAGATTACCGTGCGGCTTGGCGGAGAAGGTGGTTCACGATCATGATCCAACCGCAAACCCAGCGTGGCTGGTTTGCCACAACCGAAAAGATCAACTCTTGTCTTGGAAACATGCGCGCAAATCACGCGGATAACACATTGCAAGACTCTAATTCAATATCTACCACTTCTCGACGGGACCGTTCGGGACTTTGACCAACGCGGTTGGAATCCGGGACATTCTTTCGCCGTGACGTTTTCGAATCTGTCCGACGATCCGATCGAATTCATCAAACGATTCGAAACGGCGCAACCGGTCTTCCAAATCTTCGGGGATGCCCAGTCGCACGCCGTACCACATGGCAAACTTGCGAAACAGAAAGCAACTGTATTCGCCGTGTTGTTCATCCATCAGCCGAAAATGCCGCACCAGGAAATCGATCTGCTCATCAGGTGACGGCTCGAATTTGACATCACCGCCGTTGGCCGCAAGTTGCAGCTTGTGGAAGATCCACGGGTCCAGCATCGCGCCACGGCCGATCGCCACGGCGGCACAACCGGTTTCACGCCGCATGGCCAATGCGTCTTCGACACTTCGCACGTCCCCATTTCCGATCACGGGAATGTCCTGGACCGCCTCGACAGTCGCACGAATCCCATGCGTTGAGACTTGTCCGCGAAACCCCTGTTGTCGCGTCCGTCCATGAATGGTAATTGCGGCAACGCCGGCTTGTTCGAACTCACGAGCCAACATCGGAGCCGTGATCGAATCGCGGTCCCAACCAAGCCGCATCTTGACCGTGACCGGAATCTTGACGGCGTCGACAACGCTGCCCACGGTTTGCCGAGCAGCAACGGCATCGCACATCAAACGAGCTCCGCCGCCCTGGCTGTTGATCTTGGCCATCGGGCAACCCATGTTGATATCGACGCCCTCGTACCCGTTGTCTTCCAGCCACCGGGCGGCTCGGACCAACTCGTCGCACCGGCCGCTGAAAATCTGCACCGAAAGCGGCCGGTCGTCTGGCGACGTCGCAATCAAGTCCAACGATTTTTTCGAACCCGATAGCAGATGCGTGGCCTGCACCAGATCGGTGGTTGCCAGTCCAACTCCGCCAAGTTGACGCAAAGCAACGCGAAAAGCGTGATGCGTGTAACCGGCCAACGGCGCCAGAAAATACCGAGACGATAACTCGCGGTTACCGATCTTGATCGATGGCTCGGTGTTGGAATTCAGCACTGCCGCCGCCGACTCAATGTTATTCACTTGGGTTGCCGACATCGATTCCGAATTCTCCCAGCACGTCCATCAACTCTTCCAACGGAAGACCGACAACGTTACTGATGCTGCCTTCGATTTTCGAGACAAATATGCTGCCCGCGCCTTGAATCGCATAGCCGCCCGCCTTGCCGCGCGGCTCGCCGGTCGCCAGATACCAATTCAACCAGCGTTCGCCATCGCTGCGAAATGTGACGCTCGATTTTACCAGCCGTTCGATCCGTTGCCCCGATAGCTCAGCCACGCACAACGCCGTCACGGCCGAATGTGTCTTGCCGAAATAATAGCGTCGAAACCATTCGCGAACGACATCGGCCCAGCCGTCCGATTCCGGCGGTTGGCCCAACACCACGGGTTTTCCGTTTGAAGTTTCCGCGACGATTGTCGTGTCGGCCGTGATGACGAGCGCTGTTTTCAGCGTTGAATCCGATTCAGTTTGCCGCCGGAGTTGTCGCAGCACGTCGTCAGCCTTGGTTCGACTGATATCCAAGATGCGCTTTTCCAAGTCGCCCCAATCGTCGACGTTTTCGAAACCGGCTTCCTCCGCCGATTCCGGAACAACAACGTCAATCAAGTCACTGCCAACAATCTGCCGCAACAACTCCAATCGCCGCGGAGACCGCGACCCGAGAACAAGTCTTCGAGACAGCATGTTGGCTTCCTGATGACGCACTTGGATGAATCGAGCGGGACAGAATATAGGAATCAATTCAAGAATAGTGTATCTTGCGTGCGCAAACGATGATTGAAGCAAACACGCAATCGACGAGTCATCGTCAGGCTCTCCACCGAGTTTATGTTGCAGCAGGAGGCACATCGTGGGAACTCACATTCTGGCCCTTGATCAAGGGACGACTTCTAGCCGGGCCATTGTGTTCGGTCACGACGGACGCGCCGCGGCCGTCGCGCAGCAGGAATTCGAACAGATCTTTCCGCAACCGGGGCATGTCGAGCATGATCCCGAAGCGATCTGGTCGTCTCAATTGGCGGTCGCACAAGCGGCGCTGCAACAGGCCGGGCTCACGTGCCAAGACATCGCGGCGTTGGGAATCACGAACCAGCGGGAAACAACCATTCTGTGGGACCGAGAAACAGGCAAAGCCGTTGCCAACGCTATTGTTTGGCAGAGCCGCGTGACAGCCAGCATTTGCGATCAACTGAAGGCCGATGGCCTGGAAGATACGTTTCGTCAAAAAACGGGACTGGTTGTCGATGCCTATTTCTCCGGAACGAAGATCAAACACTTGCTTGACTCCATCGATGGACTTCGCTCTCGGGCCGAGAAAGGCGAGATTCTGTTTGGCACGGTCGATTCGTTTTTGATCTGGCGGCTGACGGGCGGCAAATGCCACGTCACCGATTACAGCAACGCCAGCCGCACGCTGATTTTCAATATTCATACGCTCGATTGGGACGACGAGCTGCTGAAAATCCTCGACATTCCGCGCGCGATGCTGCCGGAAGTTCGCCCGTCGAGTGAAGTTTATGGCGAAACCGAAGCGGAATTGTTCGGCGGATCGATCCCGATTGCCGGCAATGCCGGTGACCAACAAGCGGCAACTTTCGGACAAGGCTGTTTCGAACCGGGTAGTGCGAAGAACACCTATGGCACCGGATGTTTCATGTTGCTCAACACGGGTGACAAGCCGATCGCTTCGGAAAACGGTTTGCTCACAACAATCGGATGGGGCATCGACGGGCAGATCACGTATTGTTTGGAAGGCTCCGTCTTCGTCGCCGGTGCCGTGGTGCAATGGTTGCGCGACGGATTGAATCTGATCGACAACGCGGCCGAGATTGAGCAATTGGCGGCGACGGAAACCGATACCGGTGGAGTCTACTTGGTGCCAGCTTTCGTCGGACTGGGGGCTCCTTATTGGAATCAGAACGCCCGCGGCGCGATCGTCGGTTTGACGCGCGGCACGAATCGTGGGCATCTGGCCCGTGCCGCTCTGGAATCGATGGCCTATCAATCCCGCGACGTGCTCGACGCCATGCAGCAAGACGCCGGGCTGGAATTGCAGGCGCTGAAAGTCGACGGGGGAGCGTCCGCCAACAACCTGTTGATGCAATTCCAGGCGGACCTTGTCAACACGCCGGTCCAACGACCCGTTGTGCAAGAAACAACCGCGCTGGGA
>CAUZVF010000540.1:0-4961 GCA_963582955.1 Planctomycetota bacterium | reverse complement strand
TCCGTATCAGTACGGCAACGAGGATCCCGAATTCCTGGCGAAGACATGGGAAGCCCAACGCCGAACGCTGGCGCTCCCCAACACGGGCATGGCTGTCATCACCGACATCGGCAATCTGCAGAACATCCATCCCACCAACAAGCAAGAGGTCGGCCGCCGCTTGGCTCTGTGGGCATTGGCCAATAGCTACGGCAAGAAAGACTTGGTCTATTCCGGCCCGCTGTTCAAATCGATTTCCGTCAAAGACGGCAAAGTCCGAGTCAACTTCGACCACACCGGCAGCGGCCTGGCCTCACGAGACGGAAAGCCGCTGACTTGGTTCTCGATCGCCGGCAAGGACGACAAGTTTGTCGAGGCACAGGCGGAAATCGACGGAGCCTCGGTCGTCGTCTCAAGCGACAAAGTCCCCAAACCCACCGCCGTCCGCCTCGGCTGGCACAAACTGGCCGAGCCAAATCTGATCAACAAAGAGGGCTTGCCAGCATCTCCGTTTCAGTCGCGTGGTAAGAAAGAGTAGTCCACACAATTTCATGCGGCATCTGGCTTGGGAACGCGTCCGAAATAGCTTCCCGTATTCGGAGTTCAGGACAGGCTCGTCATTCCCGCGAAGGCGGGAATCCCGTTTGGAACGCTGGATTGCCGCCTTCGCGGGAATGACCTGATTTTCGGAATTTGTTTCGGCCCCGTTCCTTGGACGGTTGGGTCTGCAACTTGCCATTTCGATGGCCGAGCTTTCGAACTCGATCTTTCCACGGCTGGTTGGTACGTTCGGAAAATTGGTCCGCAACGATGTTTTGGTTGACGGATCGTCATTCTTGGATCGGTTGCGGGTTATTCATGAGGTAGGCACTGTCCAATTAAGATCACCTGAAACTGATTCACGGAGTCTCGATGAGTCGCCTAATGCTGTCCAGCAACGGTCTCACAATGGCCTTGTTTCTGACGCCGTTAACCGTAATTGGTATTAACGTTGCGGCGGGGGGCGATTGGCCTGGCTGAGGATTCCGGTTGGACTCGCAATTCTTGGCCGCCGGGCGATGCGGTTTGGTCGGCCAAAGTCGGTGTTGGTGGGAGTGCTCCGATTGTTGTGGGCGGCCGAGTGTATACGACCGCGTGGAAAAGCGACCGCGACGAAGTCGTTTGCCTCGATGCACGCACGGGACGGCAACTCTGGAAACAGTCGTATTCATGCCCGTTGTATGGCCGGCATAGCGAGGGCGATAAGGGGCTGTATTCCGGTCCGTCGGCGAGTCCGTCGTTTGACGCACAGACTGGATTCCTCTACACGCTCAGCACCGACGGTGACTTGAATTGTTGGGATACTCGCAAGGACGGTCGTCGCGTCTGGAGTCTGAATTTCTACGACGAGTACGACGTGAAACAACGCCCGTTGGTCGGGACACGCCGGCTGAGAGATTACGGATACACGACGTCGCCGTTTATCCACGGTGACTGGGTAATCGCCGAAGTCGGAGACGATGACGGCAACCTGATGGCGTTTTCGAAACGAACTGGCGAACGACAGTGGTCGTCGCAATGCAAGGATCCCGCGGGACACACCGGAGGTCTCGTTCCGATCACGGTCGAGGGATTGCCGTGCGTGGCCGTGTTGACGATCCGCAATCTGCTGATTGTGCGGCTCGATCAAGGTCACGCTGGCGAAACACTGGCGAAATTTCCGTGGGTGACGGATTTCGCTAACAGCATCGCCACGCCGGCCGTGCAAGGCAACTCGGTCATCATCACTTCGGAATACAATCAGTACTCGATTTGCCGAGTCCAAATCACCCGGGCCGGAGCAACCGAGGTCTGGAAGCAACCGCATGCCTCTGGAGTCTGCTCGCCCGTGATTCACAAGGGACACATTTACTGGTGTTGGCGAGCCGTCTATTGCTTGGACTTCGAAACCGGCAAACCAATCTGGCGAGGCGGCAAATTTGGCGACACAGCTTCCTGCCTGGTCACGTCCGACGACCGCTTGATTGTGTGGGCCGACCGAGGCGAATTGGCGTTGGTCGAAACGGCGGAGCGTTCTCCAAATAAGTACACGGAACTTTCACGGAAGCGGCATATATTCCAGAAAGACGTTTGGCCTCACATCGTCCTGTCCGGCAGCCGGCTATTCTGCAAAGATCGCGACGGCAACCTGAAGTGTTTTAAGTTGTGAGTTAACGCTGAATCCACAGTTCTGCTCCGACGAGTTTCGCTTTGTTGGCTTTTGTTTTGACCATCACGCGGTTGGGGCCTTGTCTGATGGCCGACAACGGAACGGGACAAACGAATCGGCGGACTCTGGCAACGGGCTTGCCGTCTTTTCGTGGGCCGAAGTTGGCGGAGCCGAATAAGACTTGCGGAGTGCTGTCGGGCTCGAGCCCCGTGAAATCGACTCGTAATTCGGCCGTCACGTCGAAGCTCGCGCCGCTCAGATTCTCGGGGACGTGCAGTGATGTGCGTTCGAATTCATTGGGCTTCAAGGGTAGCGGCAACGCTTTCGAGAAGTCGGCGGCGTCTTTCGCCCAGTAATGCGACGGCATCCACCCGCCCGCGTCCGAGACGGCGTACATTGTCGTTTTCGATCGAAGCGCTTCGGGCGAACCGATCGTGCTCAAGACCTCGCGGGCGTAGTCGCGGCCCGAATCGGGAAACAAGTTGAAGCAATAAACGCCGTCGGCTCCATCGTGCCACAAACGCGACGCGGCACCGAACCAAGCCGCCGGCTGTTGTTTGGTACTCTTGCCACGCGGGGGACGATGCATCAATCCCGATTGGCTCAGGCACGGATAAACCGGGACGTCATGCTGATGACCAAGTTCCACGAGTCCCTTGACCGGCATGTCAAACGTGATGTATCCGCCGCCGAGTGCCATGACGTCGATCAGTTTCTCTTGCAACCACACACGAATGTCGACGCCGATTTTGCGGCACAGCGTTTTGGTCGACGGTACGCGAACCGCCAACAGCAACGGTTTGCCTGTGTGTTGGCTATGTTTCAAGACCAACGCCCGTATGCGTCGCACCAGACGCGTTAAAACGGCGGCCTGTTTGTCGGTGACTGGTTGGCCGGCAAAAGCGGTGCGGAAGTAAATCGGTGCGCGCAAAAAATCGAGTTCGATGCCGTCGATATCGTAGTTTGTCAAAACCTCGTCGATGATTTCCAGCATGCGAGGTTCGACGTCGGGGTGCTCGAAATCGACGAGACTCCACAATCGGCGGCGGTCGTTGAATCTCGTTGATTCTTCGAGGCTCGACATCACGCGTGTGGGATCATCGTGTTTCCACTTCGGGCGGAAGGCGGCAGTCCAGGCGTCGTGGATGTCGTTCATTCGCAGAGTCCAGATCGATTCGAGACCATGCTGCCGCGCAAACTGGCTCGACATGCGCAGACCGTCCGTCTTTTGATTCAGAAAGTTTCCAAGATTGTTGTTGGCGAACTTTCCGGCCTTCGATTCGAACACCTCGGCGACTTTTGTGCCATGTGTGAAGTGATTGAAGCTCTGCGTCGTGCAATAAAAAATACTGTCGACATGAGTGTTCAGCAGCGGAGAGTGTCGCTCAGCGAGGAACTTTTCGACCGTGTTTGCTCCGGCCGCCCAGATGTCGTCACCATCATTATTGAAGATGACCCGCCGACGCCGATGAGCCGCTTGCCGCCGAGCGGCATCCAACACAACGGTTTCGGCAGACTGGACCGATTTGCCGATCGGCCATCTTGTCGCTCCACTGAATGCGGAACTGCCCGCAACCAAACCCAACAGAAAATTGCGGCGTGTTACCTGTGTCATGTGGCGTGTTACCTGTGTCATGTGGCGGGATCCTGAGCGTCAATTGTCAAAAGCAGTTTCAAAACGCTTTTGTAGCCGGAGTCGCAAGACCACGGGCTGTGGTAACTCCTCAAACTCCCGAAGTCTTGCGACTCCGGCTACTGCCTTCTGTCCCTTCGACGGGAACGATAAAGTCAGAGTATGCGTGGATGTCGGCGATTTCGAAAGACAGTCTCGACGCACCGTAAGTGGCAGGAACTTATGACGATCAATTCGAATGACATTTGGATCCCGTTCGCAATGGCCATGAACGTGACGGTTCTCGCTTGCCCAATGCATTCAGCAAAGCTGCTGTCGGCTAGCGGGAACCGTGAGGTTCCTGGCTTCAACCGATGACTGTCTGACTCAGATATGAAAGTGACTCAGGAACGAAACATGAACGCCGTCGTGCCGCATCGATTCCTGTTCCGGTATTCGATTCCGATCACTCAGGTTGCGGGCATTCCCAAACGCGGCCGGCAGCTCTTGAAACTCTCGGATAATCACTCGTTGCCGAGTTTTAGTGAACTCGACGACGAGCAGGAATTCGCCGATATCCGAATGGGTTGGAACGAGAAAGGAATCGGTATCAGCGTTACCGTCAAAAGCAAAAAACGAGACGTCGAATGTGACAAGCGTGATCCGGCTGAATCGGATGGTTTGCAAGTCTGGATCGACACGCGGGACACACAATCAATTCATCGAGCCAGCCGTTTTTGCCATCATTTCTGTCTAATTCCCAGCGGATTTGGCACGAACGGCAAGCAACCGGCCGTGATTCAATTGCCGATTGCTCGTGCGCGAGAAGAGGCAGCGATCGCCGATTCCGATCAATTCCGAATTCTCACGAAACCGAACACGAAGGGTTATTCCCTGGAAGCATGGTTCCCGGCGGAAACACTTTTCGGATTTGATTCCGCTTGCAGCGACGATCGGCAGAATCCGCTAATTGGATTCTATTACTACGCCCGAGACCAGGAACTCGGCGAACAATTCCTGAGCGTAGGCCGCGAATTCCCCTTCGCACAAGACCCCAGTTTGTGGTCAACGCTGGAACTTGTCCGGACCTAGTGCTTTGTCAGCCGCGTTTCGAGGAGTAGCCGGACTCGCAAGAGCTCGGGCCAGAATCCTTGCGACTCCTGCGAGCGCTAGCCCGGATTA
>CAUZVF010000539.1:0-4965 GCA_963582955.1 Planctomycetota bacterium | reverse complement strand
GCACGAAGTTGACATCACCAAGCCGTTTTACATGGGTGTGTATGAAGTCAAGCAGCGCGAGTTTTCGCAGATCAACCTTCCGAGACAGAAGAAGCGTCAACCGAGAGCTTATTTCAACAGCAGCCGCGGTGGTGGTCCGGATCATCCGATCGAAGACATCTTGTGGCAGGACGCCACGGATTTTTGCACCGAGCTTTCGAAAAGACCTGCTGAAAAGAGTGCCGGCCGAAAGTACCGACTCCCGACAGAAGCCGAATGGGAATACGCTTGTCGCGCTGGAACTAAAACCACGTTCCATTTCGGAAATTCGTTGTCGTCGAAAGAAGCAAATCTGAATGGCAACTATCCCTATGCCGCCGCGAAAGGGCCATATGCCCGAAAAACGGTCAAAGTTGGTTCGTACAAACCCAATGCATTTGGGCTGTATGACATGCATGGCAATGTCGCGGAATGGTGTGCCGATTGGTACGACAAAGAATACTATGAAGACAGCCCCGTCGAAGATCCCTTGGGGCCACCGGTTGGAGTTGTTCCGACAGGTTTTTTCAGCAACTACTATCTTGTCGTGCGCGGTGGATGTTGGCTAGACGATGCCCGAGCTTGCCGGTCCGCATTTCGTTTCAAAGCCATGCCGCGAAACACCTACCGGTTGATCGGTTTCCGTGTCGTGTGCGAGATGGATGAGTAGATCAGGACAGTCGAACTAACCTACCCCTATCTGATATTCTTTACTTCCCCGTCCCTTACACGAGTTCCAATTCTGGTGTTTTGTTGGCACTCGCTGTCGATCGACGGTCCAATCCGACGACGATTCGTTCGAGGACGCCAACGATTGACGGATCATGGTTAGCGTTCGAGTCGCGACGAAGTTCTTCGAAGGCCGCTTGCGGCGAGGGGGCTGGTTGTCCGAGCGTGCCTTCTCTCACTTGCTCGTACGCACGCACCGTGCGAATGATCTTAGCGCCGACGGGCAGATGAGCCGCATTGGGTGCATCTTCCGCCGACATCGCCGCGTGACCGCTTTCGGCTTGATTGACGAGCAACGGCATAGCGCCTGTCAGTACAGCACCGAGAGAATGTACTAAATCGGTCCCGTGGAAAGTTGCTTGCTGCGTTTCAGACGGTTCCTCTTCAATACTCCCCATCGCTTTGCGGATCACGCGCGCGGTGATCTCGATATTCTCCATGTCGTGCAACAGAGCGGCCACGCGAATATCGTCGGCTTCCTTGGGTGACAGTTTCATCTCGACCGCCACGCGTTGGCTAAGTTCGGCGACACGGTCTGACCGGGCTTTCAGCCGCGGATTGGCACTTTGAAGATATCGTGATAAGACTTCGACAACTCCGACGTAGGCTTCGTGCAGTTCAACGATTGTCTGGCCACGTTCGTCGCTAAGCGTTCCGACAAGAATAGACGTGAGGCCCAGGACGGCCGCCCAAACTCCGATCGCCAGGCCGATGATCAACGGCGATGTAAATGCCGCGAAACCCATCAGGTCGACCGCCGTGATGATCGCGGCCGTGGTGACGCATAGCACCGCCAAGACTCCGGCGCGATAGCGGCCCAAAAAGAATCCCGCCAACACAACCGGCAGATAGAACAGATTCAGTACCACCATCTTGTACCCGGTCATCATGTAGAACAGACAACCAAGACTGATCGTGATCACGATTAATGAGATTTCAATGAATCGTTCCGTTTTTTGCTCTTTTTCTTGCGACATCTTGATTACCTTCTAGGCCGATGCGACCTCTTGAAGTTCTTTCATGGATTCTGGCGCCGGATCAACCGTGGCGATCACTGCATCGAGTCGGCCGGGGCTATTCGAGGCGTCCGCCTTCAGCATGACACTGTCGGATTCATGCTCTTGGTGGACAACTGGAACGACGTCCCGGTCAGCGTATTGGCGGGCAATGTCGCAAAACTGCTGCTCGATCCCGAGGAAAACCTCGACGATTTCCGGATCGAAGTGCTGTCCTGCCTGCTCGCGAATCAATTCGACACATTTTTCGTGCGGCCACGGTTCCTTATAAACGCGGCGAATCGACAAAGCGTCGTAGACATCGGTGACGGCAACGATCCGCGCCGCCAAAGGAATCTCGTCTTGGGCAATCCCAACCGGATATCCCATTCCGTTCCATCGTTCGTGGTGACAGAGAGCGATTTGATTCGCCATTTGTAGAAAATTCGACGTGCCAAGGCGTTTTTCCATCGAAGTCAAACACTCACTGCCAATCGTGGTGTGCTCTTGAATCCGCTTTCGTTCTTCAACCGTCAACCGGCCCGGTTTCAGCAAGATCGCATCCTCGATCCCAACCTTACCGATATCGTGCAACGCCGAGCTGATACCAATCAACCGGACGAAAGCCGGCGTGACATCGTCGCGAAACTTGGGCACGTTGCGCATCGCCGTCGCCAACAAAGTGGAATAGAGCGAAATGCGTTCCAAGTGTTGGCCGGTGTCGCTGTCGCGCGATTCGGCCAACTTCGCCAAACCGAAAATGATTGTGTCACGCGTACGCACCAATGCCTGAGTGCGGCGGAGAGACTGTTCGTGGGATGATTCGTTTTGTTGTTTTTCGGCGGAATCGTCCTTCAAGCGCATCAACGCCAAGAATGAGACGATTCCCAGCAGTCCGGCCATCAATAAGAAGGTGATCACACCGGCCGCCGGCATCGAATTCACGACGATGGCAGGATCCGGAGCCAGAGATGACGGCGACGCATAGAAAACGATGTGACCGGCTTCGTCCGGCAGTGAATAAGCAAGTGCCGGAGATTGGCCCGCGTCGGTCTGTAACAGGCCGCTTATCGAATTGGTGTTTCCATTGGCCGTGGATGCACCCTGGCGCGACGAGCCGTACGATGTGCTCATCACAACCTTCTGCCCGCGTTTCCATGCCGCTATGCCGGCACTTTGCGATATCGTTGAATCGCTAATCGTCCAATCATTATCAACACATATCCAGTCAATACTATTCTCCACGTCTTCGTCACGAAGTGCCGAAGTAACAAGGCCGGCAATCGATTCGTTTTTCAGGCCGTGTCCCAACTTCAATCTCGGGACGATACTCGCGGTTACCGACGAAAGTCTTTGTTTCGCGTTGTTGGCCGCCACCCAGCGCGCTGACGAGACCACGTATCGGCCATGAATCCAAAGGCACAACGCCACGCAAAGTGCTTGTGTAAGCAAGAACAAACAGAACTGTTTGGATTGTTTTCGCACGATGGGGCCGATGGCTGCCGTTCCAAACCGCTGGGTCGGTTTGTTGCAATTATGAGATGATTGACGTTTTTCGCCGATTGGCGACTTTCGACCGGCCGAGTTGCGGGCACTCGTCAATTCGCGGCCTTCGAAATGGATTGATCCAACAAAGAAGATAGGCCATGATTCCGACGAGTCAAAAGTTGCCGTTTATTGACAATGCAATTCGTTCGAATAACCGGCCGTTGTCAGGGTCTTGCCGTCGAATCTTCAGTACGAATGCCCAACTTCGCCAGAAATCTCTTGACATAACACATTTTGTTGTCATAGGTTAGCTCGTTTGCTGATCGTCGCGGCCGCGGCCACCAATCACGGAGTCAGCGTTGGCGCAAAAAATCATTATCGATGCAGACCCAGGGATCGGCGATGCCATCGCGATCTCAGTTGCCTTGATGGATACCGAGATCGATGTTTTGGGCATCACGGCAACGGCGGGTTGCGTTTCGGGACGTGCGGCGACTCGCAATATCCATTCGCTTGTCGAAACGCTCGATCCTCCCAAATGGCCACGGCTGGGAAGCTCGGAAGCCGCCGCGCCGTACCTTGGAAACGAGGATAACGAGCACATCGCGGATCCGGTGAAATTAAATGGACTCACCGGCCTGGGCGACGCCGATTTTGCCGTGGCTGATCTGCATCGGCCACATGAATCCGCGAAACTGATGGTTGATCTGGTCCGCGAGCATCCGAATGAAATCATCCTGTTGACATTGGGCCCGCTTACAAACATTCAAGTCGCTAATGAACTGGCACCGGATTTCTTGAGCCAGTTAAACGGGGTCGTGTGCCTCGGCGGATCGATCGAAGTCGGCGGCGACGTGACGGCGGCGGCGGAATTCAATGTCTACGCGCATCCCGAAGCAGCACGCAACCTGTTGCGATCGCCGGCAACCAAGACGTTGGTGCCTTTGGATGTCAGCAATCAGGCCGTGTTGACGTTCGAGAATTTCAATCGGTTGAAAGGCGCGTCGGTGTCGCGGCTCGGACAACTTTTGGAAAAGCTTGTCCCGTTCGCGCTGCGAGCCCATCACGAACACTTAGGACTCGAAGGATTGCCGCTCCGAGAAATGGTCGCGCTGGCCGCCGTCAGCCAAACACGCCTGTTTGAACGCGAGGCAATGACGATTGACGTCGAAACGGCGGGCGAACTGACTCGCGGAATGACCGTTTTCGATCGGCGAGGTGTGTCACAATGGCAAACCAACATCGATGTCTTGCACGAGGTCGACGCACAGGGCGTGCTCGATTACCTGGCACGGGTTGCGATCAGTCGTTCTTAAACGAACTCTGTTGCCATTGACCTGATTGACGGTTTCTCCCATTATTCCTCGATTCTCGCTCTCCCGACCGAGCCCTGATGTGTCTGACGCGATGGGATCGGCCGAATCCATCGGCGCTCTCTTTGGCGACAATCGGTCTGGCAACGACTTACCTCCTCTTGTGTAGATGCTCCGTTCTGATGTCTGACCGGTTCGAAAAAGAACGTCTCAAGAAACTCGAAAAGCTTGAGGAACTCGGCCACGATCCCTGGGGACAGCGGTTCGACAATCACATGGCGATCGCCAAGGCGCGCGAGCTGGCTCCCGATGAATCCGGCGTCGTTGGCGAGCAAGTTCGTCTGGCCGGACGAATCATGTTGCGACGCAAAGCCGGCAAGCTTCGGTTTTACGATATTCAAGACTGGACCGGAAAAATCCAG
>CAUZVF010000538.1:0-4976 GCA_963582955.1 Planctomycetota bacterium | reverse complement strand
GCTGGCCGGTTGAAGATGATCCGATCGAGTTGGCTCTGCCCGAAGTGCGTCTGCCGCAGTCGGCCGTCGTTGAAGGCACCTATATGATCAAGGCCGACAAAGATCTGGACGTCGTGCCGGTCTCACTGAGCGGACTTGATCCGGCACGGCTGAATGTTCCGGGAGAACGGTTGGGGTTTACCTATCAAGACAGCCGCTTTACCGGCACGCTGAGGCTGACGCGCAAACCGTCGCGCATCGTAGCCAGCACGTTGTCGATCAGCCGTTTGGAAAAGACCTCGTTTCACTCTCACCTGGAATCCCAATTAATCGTCGAAGGCGGCGGCATCCGCACGCTGCGTGTCGCGCTTTCGGAATCGGCGGGCGAGAACATTCGGTTTCTGCTTTATGGCAGCCAGTCGCGCATCACCGAGCAATCCGCGGCCGATCCGGCTGACGGAGAACGTGTTTGGACTTTGCAATTCGACCGCCGCATTAAGGGCAGCTTCGCCGTGGCTGTCGATGTGCGTGCGCCACGCGGCGACGGCCAAATATTTAGCCCGCATCGGATACGGATCGTCGACGCCGAACGTGAAAACGGATACGTCGCCGTCGAGGCGGCTGCCGACCAACGGCTCAAAGTGACGGCGATCGACGGCGATGACCGCGGTCTGCCGGACGTCGATCCGATCGACCTGCCGCAACCGCGCTACGTACCCAAGGAACGCATCGTCGCCGCGTATCGCTATTTGGTGCCGGGATACTCAGTCACGTTGTCCGAAGAACGTTTCGACCGGTTGGCCGTTCCGACCGCGATTTGTCATTCCGCCGAGCTGCAGAGTGTCATCGGTGAAAATGGAGAATTGCAACATCATGCCAGTTTCAGCCTGGTTGCCGTCGGCGTTCAGAGTTTGCGAGTCAAGCTGGCCAAGAAATCCGATTTGTGGGCCACGTTGGTCGACGGTCAGCCGGTCGAAGTCCGAACGCTTGACGGAGCCTATCTCGTTCCACTGACCCAGACCGCTCAGCCCGACGCGCGACGGACTCTGCAACTGTTCTATCGAACGGCCACCGAACCGCTCGGCTCGTTCGGAAAACTGACACAACAACCGCCACGGCTGACGGTCATCAACGGGATGGGTGAAGAACAACCTCTCGAGCTGCTGACTCAAAACTGGATGCTGCATTATCCCGCCGACACATTGCTGACGACCAGTGACGGCGAGTTCGTTCCTGAAACAGCACTCGATCGCACCAGCTTGCTCGGCTCGATCCAACAAGGCTTTTCCGCACCATCGCCCGAGCAACTGTTACGCGGATCGATTCTCGTTGCCATTGTCATCGGTATCGTTGGAATTCTGACGCTGGGGTTCCGCAAAATGCGTTTCGTTGGACTCGCCGCCTCGGTCGGTGTGCTGTCACTGATCGGCAGCATGTTTTTGCTGTCTTCAACTCAGACCAGTGTGCGTGAATCCGCCAGACGTGTCGCTACGACAAACGAAGCGCAAACGGATTCCGCGCCTGCAAACAATTTCACTTTTTCGTTCCAAGGAGGTAGGTTTGGGCACGGAGGAGGGATGGAGGACGCCGACTTTGCCGTGGACGCTGGCGGCGCGGATTCGACCGTGATTGGGGCGATCGATAAGGAATTGACCCCTTCTGCGATGCCGTCAAATACTCCGGCTGAAACGGCAAGTCCGTCATCACCTGCCAAGGTTCCCGCAACACGGCGGCCTGTCGTGGATGTTCTTGGCGGCAGCACGAAATCCCAGGAAGCCGGTTTCGGGATATTCAAGCCAGGACCACCCCGGAATGGCGACGCGACGGGACAACTAGGCACGATCGTGGGTTTGGGAGCACCGTCCGGTGGCGAAGGCGACGGTGCCGCACAGCCACAGTCCGACACTGGGCGGAATGTTGATCCTCAATCCAGTCTGGACATCGACATTCTTGGCGGCACGCGAGGTTCATATCGGACAGGCGGGCGGTTGTCGCTTTCGTTGGGCTTGCAAGTACCCAAGCAGGGAGCGACGAAAACGTTTCGATATACCGGAACGGAAACCGCCGACTCTGGAATCGCTCTCGATCTTGTCTATGAAAGCAGCATCGGGGGTACGGCGTGGCGGTTGGCCGTCATGACGGGAATTGCGTTGATTTTCTGGTGGCTGCGTCGCTCTTCCATCGGCACTCGTGGATTGTTGGCGGCGATGGGAATTACCGTGCCGTTGGCGTTGGTGACATTGACTCCCGTCGCGTGGCACGTCTTTCTCGATGGAGCATTTCTAGGAGCCGTTGCCGGCATTGCTCTTTGGCTGGTATGCGCGATTCTGCAAACAATCAGCCGTCGTGTTGCGTCAGCCGGAGGGTCGTTGGCAACAACAGGATTGGCAAAGGCCGGAGTATTCCTGGCCGCGACACTGATCGCGAGCGGAAACGCGAACGCGGCGGATAAGCCCAAGCCAACAAAGAAAACGCCACAAAAAACCAACGTTTCGACCGTGGATTCGCGGCAGCCGACGATCGTTGTTCCGTACGACGCGAAAGGCAATCCACTCGCGGCCGAAAGAGTTTTTCTGCCGCACGATCAGTTCATCAAACTTTGGAATCAAGCCTATCCCGACAAACGTGTCCAACAACCAGCTCCGGTCGACGGACTGGTCGCTGAAGCATTCTATTCGGCCGAGTTAACCACTGCCGCGGATGACGCCGCCAACAAACAGTCGGTCGCCGTGACGGCTCGCATCGTTCTATACAGTTTCCGCGATCACCAAATCACGTTGCCGGTTCCACTGGGTGCCGTCGCATTGAACAACGCCCAATTGAACGGCATGGCGGCACCGATTCTCACGCGAACTGTCAAAGGACGTGGCACGCAACTCGACGTGGTCATCGGCCGGGCGGGTGTACATGTGCTGGATTTGCAATTCCACGTGCCGGTTCAAATCACCGGGCCGGCGGGTCAGTTTCAATTGCCCGTGCAGTCGGTTCCCGCCGGTCGCTTGTTCTTCGCGCTGCCCGCCAAAGACTTGACCGTCCGTGTCAATGGTTCCAGCAGCACGTTCCGGTTGCGGCCGGGCGATCAGAAAGACGTCATCGAAGTTCCCATCAACGGTGGCAACGTATCCGTTGCTTGGCAGCCCGAACAAACCGACGGAGCTGTCGACGGCATCGTGCATGTTGAATCGGGAACGGCATTGATTGTCGAGGATTCCGGAGTCCGCATTAGCACTGGATTTCAATTCTCCGTTCCGCAGGGATCGATGGCCGATGCCGTGTTCGCTCTTCCTGAAAACGTCAGAATCCAAGAGATCGTCGGTCCGGATGTCGCCGGTTGGGAAATGAACGACAACGTCGGCCAACACTCGATCCGCATCTTCTTCCGCCGCAAAATCGACGACAGCACGCATGTGCGATTCGATTTGTTCGTCGAAAACAGCCGCATTGGCAGCGAACCGGTCGAGGTGGCCGTGCCCAATTTCCGGCCGACTCAGGTCACTCGCGAAACGGGAACCGTCGCGGTCTTCGCCGGCGGACAATTTGGACTGCGTGCCGGGTCGCTGGACGGAATCGTTCAGACGGACGTCGGGCAATTCCGGTCAAAGGTCGAACTGAAAGTTCCCAAGAAACCGGTGCGCCTGGCGTACCGATTCACGTCCCGTCCGTTCGAACTGCCGTTGACGATTGAACGCCGAAAACCAGAATCGATCGCCACGATTCAATACGGAGTCAACATTGGACGCCGCAAAGTGACGTATGCCAGCCGGTTAAGAATCGCATTGGCCCAGGCTCCGCGATCGAGCCTGTCGTTCCGTGTTCCCGGCAACTTCATTCCCATCGAAGTCGACGCCACCAACATCGCCGACTGGTTCGTGACGCCGGCGGAAAGCACGAACACTCAACTGTTAACGATCGAATTTACGTCTCCGCAACTCGGCAACATCGAGGTGGCACTTCGCGGTTCGGTCGTGAAGACGCCCAACGACGCGGCGGTGACTTTGGCAGTGCCGTTGCCGCTGGAAATCAGCCAATTGAAAAGTCAACTGGCCGTTTGGCTCGACAGTGCCTACACCGCAAACCTCACCAGATTTACTGGCTGGCGGTCGGATGATCCCGGCAAGTTGGCTCAAGAACTGCGCAACCTGCGATCCGAGTCCGTCAAATTTGCATTCACGTCGAGCCAGGCAAGTCCGCAACCGGTTGTGTTGGCTCTGTCGCGAGCAACTCCGCAATTGTCCGCGGCGTGCGTTTCGATCGTCACAGTCACCGACACGTTCGTCGATTACTCGTTGGCTTTGCAGTGGAACATCACACGCGCCGCTGCCGACACATTCCAATTCGTAACTCCGAACTGGCTCGCCGGACGATTGGATTTCAAGGACGCCAACATTCGACAAGTCACGCAGTCGGAAGCCGGCGGTGACCGCACGGTTTGGACGATTCGTTTGCAAGAACCCACGCGGCAGCGGTACTTCGTGTTGGCTCAGGCGACGCTGCCGCCCGTGAAGACCGACGTGCGGCCGCCAGCGGTGGAATTCATCAAACCCGGCGGCACGATTCCCGGCAATCCGACTCCGTTGGAAACGCAACAGCAGTACGTCTTGCTGATCAATCTTTCGCAGGCACAGCTTTCGCCCGAAAACCCCGACGCCATCCAACCGGTCCAACGCACCGAGTTGCCCATCAAAGTCTCGGACGCTTTGGTCGATCAGGCGGCCGAAATCGTCAAATTGAGACGCGGCGCAGCCGTGCCGGTATGGAAGGCCAACCGCTTCGAAGAACAACAAGGCGCCGCCGCGTCGGTCAACGTCGCCGATTTGGTCATGGTCATCGCCAACGACGCCACTTGGCGAATGCAGGCAACCTACACAATTCGCAATCGAACGCGGCAATTCCTGGCTCTGCGATTACCCGACGATTCCAAATTGCTGTCGGTCTTCGTCAACAGTTCGCCGTCGCGGCCTGTCGAAACAAAACGCAAACAGCAGCAATGGCACTTA
>CAUZVF010000537.1:0-4976 GCA_963582955.1 Planctomycetota bacterium | reverse complement strand
CTTCACGCTTGAACTCCTCACTGTGTGTCCGTCGGTGAGATCTCGACATCTTTTCTTCTCCTCAAGAGCAGTATACGCTCTTCTCTGAGCGCCCACTATTCCTGGGGAAGTCCACAAAGCACTAGGTGGCGTCTGTGGGCGAGCCTGATTCCTGTAGGGTGGTTTCGCCAGGGGAGCTATTCGGTTTTGGGGGCCCATGCGGAGTGTTGTACGCGACTAGCACAATCGAAACGGCAATTCCCGCGATTCCCACCCACAACCACGGATTGAATGTTGAATCGCCGCGATGCTGATACAACGAGACCAATGCTGAAATTGTCACGGCTCCGCCGAAAACGACCGACATGACGATTCCCGGCTTTGGCTGACCTGTGAAGCTAAGCATCGCGTTTGTCAGGCTCAACGCCCCGAATGCTCCCAGTGTTCCAGCGGCGAAGCCCCAGGTTCCGGCCGCGGACTGACCGCCCGAACTCGAGAAATCGAACGAGTCGCCTTTCAGCTTCATGACAATCATCCCGCCAACAAACGACCAGACAATGTAAGCCAACCCAATACCGACGTAAGGCTTAAACGGACTCCACAAAGGCGGCTTCACGGCGCTGCGAGCGTTCGCCAAAGTCGGTCCGTAAAGACCCCAACAGAGGGCCGTCCCAAGTGCAAAAAGAATCGGAAGTTTCATAATCACCTCAGTGCGGTTGGATTGAGTACGTACGTTGGAAGACTCTGTCAACAGGCCACATATCCTGGCAAGTCGGCTGTGGGATTCAAAGCCAAGTGTTTCGTCAATCTTAAGAATTAGGGTTGAATAGATCAGCCGCCACGCGTTAGCGTCCGGTTATTGGAGGGAAACCGGGGCGATCGCCACGCCGCTAATCCTAAGATGAGAGATTGACAAAGCGCTAGCCCGAATGGGATTGAGAAATCACGGACGCGGTTATGCGATGATTTCGTGAATTACGTGACCGTGGACATCAGTTAGTCGACGGTCGATTCCGTTGTGACGAATGGTCAGCCGTTTGTGGTCGATCCCCAGCAGATGCAGGATCGTGGCATGGATGTCGTAAACTTGCGTGGGATTCTCGCGGTCGAGCGGTTTGTAGCCCCATTGGTCTGACGGGCCATGGCTGGTGCCGCCTTTGATGCCGCCGCCGCTCAGCCAGTTTGTGAAGACGAACGGGTTATGGTCGCGGCCTTTGTTGCGTTGCGTGCTTGGCATGCGGCCGAACTCCGTCGTCCACAGAATCAATGTGTCGTCCAGCAGGCCGCGCTGTTTCAAGTCTTTGATCAACGCTGCCGTGCCGACGGCCATGCCCATCGCCAACGGTCCGTGGTCGCGTTCGATGTCCTCGTGACTGTCCCAGTTGCGGCGTGGGAAACTGTTGTCGTTGCCCGACCAAATCTGGATGAACCGCACGCCGCGTTCCAACAGACGCCGGGCGATCAGACACTTGCGGCTAAAGTATTCGATCTCTTCAGGGACATTGATCTTGTCAGGATAGCTGGGCTGAATCCGATCGAGCCCATACATCTTCAGAATTGACCGCGGCTCTTTCGAAACATCGAGCGCTTCCGGAGCACTCAGTTGCAGCTTCGCGGCCAGTTCGTACGAGCGGATGCGTGCTTCAAGCCGGGAATCTCCCGGACGGTCCTGTTCGAATTTGCGATTCAGCCGGTTCAGCAGCGCCAATCCTTCGTTGTCGCTTTCCTGGCTGACAAAATCGGCTCGTGGAAGGAGATCGGCAATCGGGTTTTCACGTTGAGGAAAGATTGTCGTCCCTTGAGTATTGGCCGGGAGAAACGCCGACGCCCAGTTCTTGGGACCATTCGAAGCGTAACCGCGATGATCGGGCAGCACGACGAATGCCGGAAGGTTCTCGTTCATGGCGCCCAAGCCATAGCTGATCCAGGCTCCCATACCGGGAAACCCCGGTCGTTGAAATCCCGTCGCTTGCAAGTAAGTCGCTTGGCTGTGAACGCCGGTTTTTCCGATCAAATTGTGGATGAAGGCCATGTCGTCGACGCAGTCGCCCAACGGAGCCACCGTGTCGCTGATCATCTTGCCGCATTCTCCATGCGGCCGGAACTTCCACACCGGCTTCATCCAAGGTCCCAGGCCATTCTGAAAGGCCTCGACTTTCTCGCCAAAGTCGGACGGTTCTCCGTGATGTTTTTCCAGAGCCGGTTTGTGATCCCAAAGATCGATGTGACTGGCCGCTCCGCCCATAAACAACTGCACAACGCGTTTCGCTTTTGGCAGATGATGAAACGCATCGAGCACCGCACCGCGGCCGAGTGCGCTGCCGGCCGCCAACGATTGCTCTTCACTCAGCATGCAAGCCAGCGCAATCCCGCCGAGTCCGCCGCCTGACTGCCAAAGAAACTCTCGGCGCGACGTCGGATGCGTGACGTTATTCGTATGCGGAAATGCGGATCGCATGTGTTTCTTCAATCCAAAAAAACAAATTCACTCATGATCTACAACGGGTACCACGTCTTGCCGTTCAGGCAAGGCGTGCGGCGTAGCCGCCGGAAATCGCTCTTGCAGATGAGCATCACAAGACAGCCCTCAAAGCCTGCTGGTTAGCAATCACAGCCGGCAATGGATGCAGTCAGCGAAAGAGCAGTTTCCAATCGCTGCGCGACACGCCTTGCCTGAACGGCAAGACGTGCTACCCATCATGATTGCTTTCCGAGGCCAATCTATTTTCGATTCTTCAATCCAAATATACGAATTCACTCATGTTGAGTAACACACGGCACAGGTTCGCCAAGCCGTGATTGGTTGCATATTCTGCTAACGCGCTGCGTTCGGAAAGTGTGGGATTCCGTCCCGCGACGAGCCGCAGGGCGCGATCAATTTGGGCCGGCAACGATTTTTCGTCGGATTCCAACCGCCGGGCGAAATGTTGTGACATGGCCAGAGTAAACTTGTTGTTCAACAACGACAGTGCCTGCAGCGATGTCAGCGTTTCGTTTCGTTGCGGAGTGCTCTGAGAAGAATCCGCACAATCGAGCGTCGTCATGAACGGGTCGGGTTGCGACCGAACGATGAATCGATAGACCGAACGACGATGAGATTTCGCGTCCTCGGGATCATGCTTGTGGTACTCGTAGTGCGGCGAGTGATCAGTCTTCTCCAACTGGAATAGATAAAAACCGGGTCCGTACATTCGGTGATTCATTTTGCCACTGACGGCCAAGATCGCGTCGCGGACTTCTTCGGCTTCCAATCGGCGACGGTTCATGCGCCACAGAAATCGATTGCCGGCGTCGATCCACGATTTTGCAGGATCGTGTCCCGACGACTGGCGATAGACCGAGCTGGTGACGATTAGCCGGTGCAGCTTTTTTATCGACTGCCCATTGTCGCGAAACTCGGCGGCCAGCCAATCCAACAATTTGGGATGCGTCGGAAATTGGCCCATCCGTCCGAAGTCGTTGGGAGAATCGACGATGCCGCGGCCAAAATGGTATTGCCAGATGCGATTAACGATCGACCGCCACACAAGCGGATGATCGCGACGTGTCATCCAGCGAGCCAGCCGGGCACGCCGCTCGCCTTCGGAATGCTCGTCCGGCAGATCGAATTCGATGGGAGTTGCCGGAATGATGGGGATGACCCCCGGTCGCGAAGTTTTTCCCGGCTGGAGAATGTTGCCACGGTGCAGAACGTGAATCATCCGCGGGTTGCCCAGCGTCGGCTTAAACGTGCCTCGGCCTTTGAAATGAGTCGCGGCGGCATAAACCATTTTTCCTCTCGGCAAAGCCGCGAGTTGATCGCCGGCCGACTTGATCGCTTTCGTCAGTTCGTCTCGTTTCTGTTTTCGTTCCGGAGTATTCAGTTGAGACAGAATGGCCTGCAGTTTTCGTTTGGCGACTGCCAATGCTGCCGTCGCCTTTTCATTGGCCGCTTTCGCCCAAATGCCGTCGGTCAGGTTTTTTCGAGCCCACCGCACTGGCGCTTCAATCGAATCCAGAGACGTCACTTGGGCATTCAACGCAACGTTCTTGCCGGCGGAATCAACGACTTGCAGTTCCGCCAATGCAAAAATGTAGTCGTTCTTTCGCTCGGCCAGTTGTGTCGCCGTGACACGTACGAATCGAGCCTTCACTTCATTGGTTTCAGCCGTGTGCGGTGCGAGTCCTGGGTTTGCGACGTTGGCATTCGTGGAATCCGCAATAATCTCTACGCCGGTTTTGAAGGCAACGTCATTGGATGCTTCGATCTTAAAGCGAGACGGAAAACCGAAACCGGCTCCGATGCCCGCGTAATCGTCGTGGCACGGCCGCAAGATTACCTGACGAATTGCGACTGGGCCGCCAAGATCAATCCGCACCCATTTCGGCTTGTTGGATTTTGATTCAATCGCGCTGTGATATCCGTAAGCAGGATGCTTTTCGGCGGGCTGTGCCTTTGGTGACAAATCGGCGATTTGCTTTTCGAGGTCGGCGAGTTGTTGTCCACCTTCGGCTTTGATCGCTGCTTCCAGTGATTGCTTTTCCCGATTCCGCTTGGCCAGCGATGCCACCAACGCTCGTCGTTTCGTTTCGATCGATGGATCGATGTCGTAAGGACGTTCGGCGCGATCGACCGCTGCAAACACCGCCTGCAACCCGTAATAATGTTCCTGAGTGAACGGATCGAACTTGTGATTGTGGCATCGGCAACACTGAATCGTGACACTGCAAAATGTGTTGAGCGTGTTTGTCACCATTTCGTCTCGGTCAATGTGACGAGCGATTCTGCCGTCGATTTTTGTTTCCGGCACCTCGGCGTGACCGATGAAATCCCACGGACCGGCAGCGATGAATCCCAATCCGAGAATGCCGTCGGGCTCACCGGGAAACAAAACGTCTCCGGCTATCTGTTCCTGCACGAAGCGAGAATACGCCTTGTCGGCGTTGAATGACTGAATGACATAATCACGGTACGGCCATGAGTTGGGTCGCAGCTTGTCCTTGTCGTAACCGCACGT
>CAUZVF010000536.1:0-4976 GCA_963582955.1 Planctomycetota bacterium | reverse complement strand
GCGGGAGTGGTGTTGGAATTCAGCAGGTGAGTTACTGGTGGGTAAATTAGAATCAGACTTACAAAGCCGAGGTAGCCGGTGATTGTCCTTCGACACGATTCAGCGGCCATCCGCCTTCGTGATCGTCGTTGTCATATTTGATGACATTGCCGAACGGTGTCGTAGCCGAGATTCAATACGGCGATCAAAGCAACAAAATGGCCCGGCAGGGCGTTCGAGTCTTGCGACCTACCAGACCTGCCGGGCCGGCTGTTGATTCGGCCAGACTGGACACAGCCAGCCCGACACGGGACGACGACCTGAACTTTGCACTCGCACACTGCGCAGGAAGTCCAAAGACCGCCTGCGAATTCCGGCATGGCAGAAAATGAATCCTGCCGCAAAGTGCTGGCCACACGGAAACCGTTGTTGTTGTTTCGGTTGTCCGGTTGGTTGTTGTTACGGTTGGCGGATCGGACGTTCGACGGTTGATTGTTGAACGCCCCGCCACGCAACAAACGGCGACTCAGCCGCCGCCCTCTGAAAACTGATTCTAGCAAACAAGTGACTTCGCAGGCGGTGCGTGTCGGCTTGCCCGGCATGGCCGGTCCAACTCATCAACCGCTGTTTGATTTCGGGCAGCGTCGTGTTTCTGGGCACCGGAAGTCAGTTGAAACGGCCAAGACAAGGAGAATTCATGGAACGAGAGGCAACATCAGGGTATCATCTGCTCAACCGGCTGCCTGTGCGGTCGGTCAAGATTCCATCTGGGAATTACCGGTTGAGATCAATCCACCACACTGACAAAGTCAGTAGCACACACGACCAACTTCAGTGGTACGCGCCGAATCGACTTTTCGATGGCGAGTTCGAGGTGACTTCATGAGTGTCAAGGTTCAAGGAATCATAGTGGCGTACAACGCGATGGCCGGCATCGTGTTGATCCGTCAACGCTCATGCCGAAGCTTGGATGAACTCGCTCGTGCGTATGGAGCCAGCAAGAACGACAAGGGCTTCTGGTTTGCGAAATTTCGCTGGGATTCACTACCGATCGAGTCGAGATTGGGACTTACAGCTAGCCCGTCGCGAAGTCGCCGACGTTCAAAGTCTCGCTCCGGCCAGCGTCGATCGAAGGCCGCGCCGAAAGCCGCGTCGGAAGCCGCAGTGCTGCGCGATAAGCTCTTAGGATGCGCTGTCGAGTGCCACGTACAGAAGACACCGAAGTGGGAGGCGTTCGACCTGTCTCTTGGCCTCGACGCAGCAAGATTTAGTTTGCCACTTCGACGAATCCCGCAGAGTTCGGACGATCGTGGCAGCGCGCGAGCGCAAACAAGCGCTGCGGATGAGAGGGTTGAACGATTGAGCCAAAAGAGGCCGAATAACCTCTGGCAACCGTGGGGTGGCGTGAATGATTGAGCAAGTAGAGTGCGCCGGGTGCCCTGCCTGTCGAAAACCGGCGTGGCATGCTTGCCCTTTTTCAGGAAAGCATGTCGTGGCTCGGTAAGCCGACGAGGGGTACGGATGAGGGTCTGTCAGGGCGTGTGATACATGGTGGGTAATGCGCATTTACACCAAAGGGATTGGGGATAGGCGATTTTACGAAAGAGCGCAGGTTCGACCATACACAGCAATCAGCAACCAGCACGACTGCGACGATAGCCATCGAGCAATCACAACATCGTATTTCGCGTGTGATTCTGGCGAGTCGTAGACTCCAAGATAAACCGGCTTGCGATCAATGTAGGCAACAGCTTGGCCCGTGCCTTTGTGCAAACAATACCGTGGCGTTTTCATTGTCACCGCTTCCCAGAAATGAGGTTAAACCGGGCGACTACTGACACGCCGTCAGTAGTCTTTGCCGTTTTCCGTACCTCACCACCGAAGCGGGTTTCCCTAAGTCTGGGAAAGGTAATATGTTATGCCAATTGCCCGGCAAGGATTCGAACCTTGAATACCTGAGCCAGAGTCAGGCGTGTTGCCGTTACACCACCGGGCAGTGCGGGAGAGTATAGAAATTTCGCGATTCTCCGCCAAGCGATATCTCGTAATCTCATAGGTCGATTCAGGATGGCGACGGGATATTCTCCAACCACCTCAACAGAACACGGGCGACTTTCTTGATGCTCGAACCCGAGCAGGCTGATGGCACGTCTTTGGTTGTGTGCCAGTATCGATAGTCAAAGTCAATGAGGTCGCACGTCGGGATTTTCGCGATTTGATTCAACGGGATGTGGTCGTCGTTGATTTCGTGCTTCGTTTTGCGTGTGAACTCACGGATGCGAAGATCACGGGCCGTGTTCCAGATACTGCGGGTCAGTTGTGGTGCGTACTTCATGCTGTTCTTTTCGAAGAACAAGTTCAACCGCCTGTCGGCAATCATGTCGACGAGTACTCCGTAGATGTATCGGTGAGCTGGCGGCTTGTCACGGTATTGTTTTGCGAAGTATTCGGAACCGAGGAAGTACTTGTCGTTCTTTGAATAGACCAGTTCTTCTCCGTCGAAGAACACAAAGTCGACTCCGTACTTGGGATCCAGATCGCGCATGTGATGCGCCATTTCCATGAACAAGGCCACTCCGCTGGCACCGTCGTTGGCACCGACGAAAACTCCGCGCGGGTTGAACCGATCGCGGTCGGGAAACGGACGCGTGTCGTAATGGCAGGCAAACAGCACCCGCTCTTTTGATTCCGGGTGCCAACTGACGATGATATTCATCATGCGAACGGGCATCCCGGTTTGAGGGTGCGGTGCGTCGAAGGCTTGATACCGAATTTGGGCTCCGAACTTGGCGAAATGTTGGGCGATCACGTTTTGCTGCGTGGCCATCCCTTGAGAACCGCTGAAACGGCGGCCGATCTTGCAAATCTGGACGAGATAGCGAAAGGACCGCTGCGCATCGACGTCCGGTTCGTCCGACAGCATCCGCAGCGGGACGAGCACAACAACCGCGACAGCCGTGAGCGCGATCACGTAACGGCTTAGCTTTCGCCGCATGCCTGATTGCTGAGTGGATTTATCGGGGCTGTCGGGCATGCGTTCGCTCATTGCGGCAAGTTCGGCGTTCGCCCCACTCTAGGCACTTTTCAAGGATCGAGTCCATCCCAATCGCTCGCGCAGAGCATCGTTTTCCGCTCGGATTCCGTGTGGAAGCCGGTCACCGAATTTCTGGAAGTACTCGTCGCGTTCGTCAACCTCGGCGAGCCATTCACCGGGACCAATAGCGAGTAACTCTTGAGCCGCCGCGTCGGACACGCCGAGTGCTCCGAAATCGATTGATGACAGCGTGGGCAAGTAGCCGATCGGTGTCTCGTTAGCCTCACCTTCATCACGGCATCGCGAGGCAATCCATTCCAAGACGTGCATGTTGGCGCCGAAGCCCGGCCACAACCAGTTTCCGTCGGTATCCTTGCGGAACCAATTGACGTGAAACACCTTCGGCATTTGGTCACCGCCGCGTTGGCCCATGTCGAGCCAGTGCTGCCAATAATCAGCCATGTGGTAACCACAGAACGGCAACATGGCCATCGGATCGTGCCGCAATTCGCCCAAGCCGCCGATGGCCGCGGCTGTTTTTTCGCTGGTCATGGTGGCACCGACGTAAGTTCCGTGTTGCCAATTGAACGATTGATAAACCAATGGCGTAGTCGTCGAGCGACGTCCACCAAAGATGATGGCGCTAATGGGGACGCCTTCGGGTTTCTCCCAGTCTTCTGAGATACACGGACACTGGCCGGCAGGAGCCGTAAATCGGCTATTCGGATGCGCGGCCGGATGATCACAATCGGGTGTCCACGGATTGCCTTTCCAATCCATCGCCTCGGCCGGAGGATCGCCGTCGAGACCTTCCCACCACACCGTGCGGTCGGGACACAGAGCTACATTCGTGAACAGCGTGTTTGATGCACAACTGCGCAATGCATTGGGATTCGTTTGCAGGCTGGTGCCGGGTGCGACTCCGAAGAAACCGTATTCCGGATTGACGGCGTACAACCGGCCGTCGTCGCCGAACTTCAACCATGCGATGTCGTCACCGACTGTTTCGATTTTCCAACCCGCTTGCTGATGGCTCTCGGGAGGTACCAGCATCGCCAGGTTCGTCTTTCCACACGCCGACGGGAACGCGGCCGCGACAAATGTCTTGTTGCCGTCAGGATCGGTGATTCCCAGAATCAGCATGTGCTCGGCCATCCAGCCCTCGTTGCGCGCCAGTACGCTGGCCAAACGCAGGGCAAAACACTTCTTACCAAGCAACGCATTTCCGCCATAATTCGAGCTGAAGCTCATGATCAGATTTTCGGCGGGGAAATGGCAGATGTATCGTTGCTCGGGATCAAGATTGCCGGTGCTGTGCAGTCCTTTCACAAACTCGCCATCAGTACCGAGTTCTTTCATCGCGACTTCACCCATGCGAGTCATGATGCGCATATTAGCGACAACGTATGGGCTATCGGTGATCTCGATGCCGACTTTTGCCATCGGACTGCCGGCCGGACCCATCAGATAAGGCACGACGTACATCGTCCGGCCCTGCATGCAACCGTCGAACAACGGATCGACGAGCGCGTGCATTTCGTCCGGAGCTTTCCAATTATTCGTCGGCCCGGCATCCGCTTCCAGCGGGCAGCAAATGAAAGTCCGGCCTTCAACGCGGGCAACGTCGTTCACGTCGCTTCGGGCGTAAAATGAGTTTGGATGTTTCTCGTCATCCAACGGAATCAGAGTTCCATCGGCGACCATCATTTCATTCAGCTGCTGAATCTCGGCATCAGAACCGTCGCACCAATGAACTGAATCGGCGGCTGTCAATTCGGCGACTTCATTCACCCATTGTTGCAATCCGTTGTGAGTCATTTGAGAAATCCTTTTCTCTTGCCAACTCGATCGAGCATACCTGACTGATCGGGAAATCTATGCAAGGCGTCCGATCAACGCAACGCCGATTCATGAGAAACGTTGATAATAGACATTCATGCCCAACTAGTGCTTTGTCCCAGCT
>CAUZVF010000535.1:0-4978 GCA_963582955.1 Planctomycetota bacterium | reverse complement strand
CTCGTCGCCAGGAGACCGCGTGAAAACTCCAATTCAAAACGACTTCATATTCGTGTTTGTAAATACGACATCCGATCATGCCCGCGATAAACGCCGTCACGACCAGCAGGGTCCCAGACAACATGGGTTGCGAAGAATCAGAACGAAATGCGAATGCCAAGACACCAGCAATTACGGCAGTGATGGTTGCCACGATGAGAGCCGGGGCAAGAGTCGTGGCGGGGCGTAGAAATCGAATCTCTTCTCCCGGTTTCCATTTGGTGATTCGAACTTCGGGATGGTTGAAGGACGCTGCGTTGAACGGCGCAACGCGGGGTTTTGGCGCGCCCCCCGACGTCGAAACTTGATCCCAATCGTAACGCGGCGATTGGCTGGCCTTGGGCACTGGCTGCTCGGATCCTGTGCCACCGCCGTACGACAGGGCGACAACCATCGACTCGACGTCATTTTCGACCACTCGGTAATGCGACAACCCGCTCACACGTGCAATGCAAAACAGCACATCCAACGCCTTGCCACGAGAGTTGACTTCCTCGATCCCAATGTCGATCGAAACATCCGGAAGTTTGTGTCCGGAAATCGTCAAGTGCACGTCAATTGCAGTTTCGTCCTCGACACCGACAATTGCCTCGATGCCTTTGATCTCGTCAAAACGACGAGACACGTTAATCGTACGCCGGAACCAACCCGCATAGGTGCCCGAAAATTGCTCACCGGATGCGTCCCATTCGGCGCGTTTCCAATAACGGCTGTCAGAAAACATGAACCAAACCATCGGGACAAAGATCAGTAGTAGAAATCCCATCGAGGTCGCGACCGCCACTCCGACACGCCAAATCCAGTCGAATCGGAGAAACCAATCATCCGGGGCGCTGGCGGTAAATCCTTGAACCACTACCGTTACAAAAACGCCGCCGAACAAGAGCATGGCAATTAACATCAACCCGGCCCTAAACGGCACTGGCGGAAACCCTTGATAACGGATTCTCACGCCAGTTGAATCGTTGTCGATTTTGTGAATTCCCATTGCCGTTTCCTCTTAGATTTATAGGACGACGAGGTTGGTGGACGCATGAGTTAGGACGTTGGATAGATACCGGTTTAATTTCCGCGTCATTCCGTAGTGAATTTCAATGATCTCCTACGGCTTTGCAGTCTACTCTCGTTTCGGTCTTGGGACCCGTTGCGTTTTGCCTCGACGGCCGCGGCGGTTGCGTTTTGGTTTTTGTGGGGCGGCGAAGCCGGGTGTGTCGTCGCTGTCCTCGACTTCTTGGCCTAACTGCTGTTTCAACGTCACGATGCGGTCGCGGAGTTCGGCGGCTCGTTCGAATTCCAGGCTTTCGGCGGCCGTCATCATTTCGGACTCCAGTTCGTTCAAGAATTCCTGAGTCACGTATTTGGTCTCGTCAGCGATGCCGGCTTTCTCGCGGACGATCTTGTGGGCGGTGATTTCGTCTTCGATACCCCGGCGGATGGCTTTGCGGATCGTCTCGGGAGTAATGCCGTGTTCTTCGTTGTATTTCCGTTGTAGCTTGCGGCGGCGATTCGTTTCTTCGATGGCGCGCTGCATGCTGTTGGTCATCCTGTCGGCGTAAAGAATAACCTCGGCGTTCACGTTTCTGGCTGAGCGGCCGATTGTCTGAATCAAACTGGTTTCGCTACGCAGAAATCCTTCTTTGTCGGCGTCGAGGATGGCGACGAGCGACACTTCTGGAAGGTCCAATCCTTCACGCAACAGATTGACTCCGATCAAGGCATCGAATTTGTGCTCGCGCAATTCTCGCAGGATTTCGACGCGTTCGATGGCGTCGAGTTCTGAGTGCAGCCATTTGCAGCGGATGCCTTCTTGCTGAAGATAATTCGTCAAGTCTTCCGACAGGCGTTTCGTCAGTGCTGTGACCAGCACGCGCTCCTGCTTGTCGGCGCGCTTACGAATTTCCTCCATCAAATGCGGTACCTGGCCGCGGGCCGGAATGACATGGATTTTGGGATCGATCAGCCCCGTCGGGCGAATCACCTGCTCGACGATTTCGCCGCCGGTCTGTTCCAATTCCCAATCGCTGGGCGTCGCCGAGACCAAGATTGTCTGCGCGCATTTCTTTTCCCATTCGTCGAACTTCAATGGCCGGTTGTCGATCGCCATCGGCAATCGGAAGCCATGCTCGACCAGCGTTGTCTTTCGAGAATGATCACCGGCGAACATGCCGCGCACTTGTGGGATCGTGACATGCGACTCGTCAACGAAAAACAACGAGTCCTCCGGAAAGAAATCGAGCAGCGTGTACGGCGGTTCGCCCGGTTTGCGGCGTGCCAGTGCGCGACTGTAATTCTCGATGCCGGGGCAAAAGCCGACTTCCTTCATCAATTCCATGTCGTAGCGCGTTCGAGCGGCCAGACGCTGAGCTTCCAACAATTTTCCCTCGCGCCGGAAATGCTCGAGCCTTTCATCGAGTTCCTGTTGGATTTCGCCGAGCGCCTCGTCGATGCGTTCCTGCGGCAGGACGAAGTGTTTGGCGGGATAGATATAGATTTGCTCAAGGCGCTTGGCTTGTTCGCCCGTCAACGGATCGATGATTGTGAGATTCTCGACTTCGTCACCCCAAAACTCGATGCGGTACGCGAATTCTTCGTACGCCGGCCAGCATTCGACGACGTCGCCGCGGACTCGGAATTTGCCACGGGCGAGTTCCAGATCGTTGCGGTCGTAGTGGATGTCGATCAGCTTCATCAGCATCTCGTCGCGGTCGATTTCGTCGCCGATCCGCAACGGCAGCATCATTTCCAAATAGTCTTTCGGCGATCCCAAACCATAGATGCAACTGACGCTGGCCACGACGATCACGTCGCGGCGGCTGACCAGAGCACTGGTGGCCATCAGCCGTAACCGATCGATTTCTTCGTTGATCGACGCGTCTTTCTCGATGTAGATGTCGCGTTGCGGGATGTACGCTTCGGGCTGGTAGTAATCGTAATAGCTGACAAAGTACGTGACGGCGTTGTTGGGAAAGAAGTCGCGAAATTCCGCGTACAGTTGCGCGGCGAGCGTCTTATTGTGCGAGAGAACCAACGTGGGCCGATTGGTCCGTGCGATCACGTTGGCCATTGTGAACGTCTTGCCCGAACCGGTGACTCCCAGCAGCACCTGATTGCGCTTGTTCTCGTTGACGCCGGCGACCAAGGCTTCGATCGCCTTCGGCTGATCACCGGCTGGTTCGAATTCGCTGACGAGTTGGAAATCGGACATCGTTTTGGCGGAACAACTTGAATGAGAGGATTTGGCCAGAGAATTACGGCTGATTCGATTAGCCGCGTTACTGAAATGTCGAAATCGGAACGAGTCCGCCTTTTCGACAATTAGAGGCTTTCACTGAGCCATTCGCGCCAGTTGCGCGCATGTTTGAAGCTTGATTCTCCGAGTCGAGTATTGCTCCTGCTCGACTCGGAGAGTCAAGCTACTTCGGTTGCGGCTTGGCCGCGTTAGGAATGGTGCGGAAATAAGTTGATCAATTTCCCCTGCCAGCTTGCCTGGCAGGAAAACAGTTTGAATGGCAAATGACGTTGAACCGTTCACCGACCGACCCCCGTTGGCTTCTCCGACGGGTGAAGCAGTTTCGCCTGCCAAACTCATTCACTTGCCAGACAAGCTGGCAAGGGTCTTGTGGGAACTCGATGTGAATGGTGCTAGCCTTTCAAACTGTTCACCTGCCGCACAAGGCGGCAGGGGTCTGTTGAATTGATCAACTTGTTTTTAGGCGGATCCTTATTCTGACCGAACTCCGTCTGAATTGGGAGTGTCGCTGGCTGCATGTGAATGGCAGGATGATGAGGACAGAATGATGCCGCGTTCAATACGGATGAAATCCGTCGTTCACGTCTTGACCGTCAGTCTCCAGCGGGATACAGTGACTGCTGTTGAAATGAGCTTTGAAAGTGATTCCTCCATGAGTCGTTTGATCCTAGACCTCGGCCTATTGCTTAGCCTCTCTCTTGGGGGAAGGTCTTAGGATATAGCTTCGACAATCGAAACCAACGCTAAAACCCTGAGGCCTTTAAGACCTTAGGGTTTTTTGTTTTTACGTCTCAACCCCATTCCGCAAAAAGTGAGAGCAGTGCCATGTCCACCGACACGATTACGATTTTCGACACGACTCTGCGCGACGGCGAACAGTCGCCCGGTTGCAGCATGACGACGCCTGAAAAATTGGATGTGGCCAAGGCGCTTGTCGAATTGGGAGTCGACGTGATCGAAGCCGGATTTCCGATCGCGTCGCCGGGCGATTTCGAAGCCGTGCAAGAGGTCGCCCGTCAATTCGGAGACCGCTCGACAATTTGCGGCCTGGCTCGCTGCCGCAAGGAAGATGTCGACCGGGCGTGGGAGGCTCTGAAAGACGCCGAAAAAGTGCGGCTGCACGTCTTCCTGGCGACGAGTTCGATTCATCGCGAATTCAAACTGAAAATGGACAAGGACGACATCGTGCGCACAGCTGTCGAGATGGTGCAGCGGGCGGTTGGCAAATTCGATGGCCGGGATATCGTTGATGTGGAATTCTCGCCGGAAGATGCGGCGCGCACGGAACCGGATTTTCTGTGCGAAGTGATCGAAAAGACGATCGCCGCTGGAGCCACGACTGTCAATATCCCCGATACTGTTGGTTATGCGACTCCCGGCCAATTCGGCGGCGTGATCACTCATCTGAAGCAAAATGTGCCCAACATCGAAGACGCCGTCATCAGCACGCACTGCCACAACGACCTGGGACTGGCGGTGGCGAACAGTTTGGCCGCGATCGAGGCCGGAGCCCGTCAGGTCGAATGCACGATCAACGGACTCGGCGAACGCGCGGGCAACGCGTCGCTGGAAGAGATCGTCATGGCCATACGCACTCGCAGCGACCATTACGGTTGTGATACCAACATCAATTCCAAGAAACTGTATCCCACCAGCCGGCTGGTTTCCACGATTACGGGCATGAACGTA
>CAUZVF010000534.1:0-4978 GCA_963582955.1 Planctomycetota bacterium | reverse complement strand
ACAGTTCAGTGAGATTCTGAAAAACGGTCCTTCGCTCGGAGTTCACACGCTGGTCTGGTGCGATACCTACAACAATGCCAATCGCTGGTTCAGCACTCAGACGTTACGTGAATTTGAAACACGCGTTGTGTTTCAGATGAGTGCCACGGATTCCAGTAATCTGATCGATACCCCATTGGCCGGTCGTCTGGGGGCGAATCGGGCACTATTGTATTTGGAAGAACAGGGCACATTGGAAAAATTCCGCCCGTACGGCTTGCCGTCCGATGGCTGGCTTTCCTGGGTCCGGAAGAGGTTATTTAAGCGGCATCAACAACAGCAACACGTAAAAACCAGCCAGCTTGCGGAATGGGATGAACTGCCCGATGTGATTTAACGGTGTCTCTAGCTAGGGATCGCCGTCGTAGAGTTCCATCAGTTGATCCAGCTTTGTCACTTCGACGACTTCACGTACGTCATCAGTCGGATTGTACAAGTACAAATCTTCAACGTGCTTTGACATCGAGGCGATCAATCCCAACATGCTACTCGGCAGCATGCGGATATCGCGAATGTCGAACACCAGCACTTTGCATTCGTGTTGCTGCACGAGTTCGACCAGTTGCTGATAGGCTTCTGGACCGGACTGCATTGGAAATTCGGCGTCCGGATTCGTGAATCCAATGATGATTTTCGACCCGGTCTTCCGGACTTCAAATATGTCAGCAATAATCATTTTCTTGTGCGCATGAGTGTCAGGTGGAAAGCGAATGTCGCGATGTATCCTATATTCTATCTCGGTACAGTCAATCAGTTAAAGCAGATTCTGATTTCACTGACTATCGCTCATCCAATTCCCGGATTCGTTGGCAGAGGACACGGATGATGCCGCGGACAACTTCGGTGCGGTCAGCCATCAAATCGAACAGAGTTGCCTGATCGAGCTGGAACAGACGCGTGTCTTCGGTGGCCGTTACGGATGCCGACCTGGGTTCGGGGTCAAGGGCAGTCATCTCGCCGAAGATTTCGTTCGGACCCAATTCGTTCAGTGTTTTGTTTCCGTCGTGAATCCGAACGTTGCCATCCAGAATAATATACATGCAATTGCCGACATCGCCTTTTTTGAACAGCGTTTCACCGGCTTGCAGTTCCACCGTTCCCAGCGTCGTCGACACGTCCGCCAGCACGTGGTCGGCTGTTTGAGCAAACGTTGCACAACGATTCAACAATTGTACCTTTTCGACGGTCAGCAAATCGGGCACATCGGCATCGCCGGCATGCTGCATCCGTTTCGAGGCCCGGACGACGCGCTGGTCGCTATCGCCACGAATCGAGCGCTTGTATTTTTGAAAGATATCGGGAGCAAGCTTCGCCAGCGCGAACACCGCCGTTTCACGCACGATCGGGCTGTCGGATGCCAACGACTTCTCGACGGCATCGATGTATTGTCCTTCATGGGAATCGACGACGCAAAAAATGGCCGCGGCGCGTGGCCACGATTGAATCTCGATCCGCTCGTTGGTCCCAATAATCTCGATCAGACGCTCGGTGGCGGAAAGCGATTCTGGGACGAGATTCGAAGGCACGTTTTCAAGGGCGTCTTCAGGGTCGTCGGCACGCAGCAACGGAAACGTGACTTCTTCAATATCGTCGGGAATCGAACGCTTGATTCTCATCAATGCCGCTTCTTGTTGTTCCCGAGTCACGTCGCTGAATTGCAGACGAGCCCTGCTCGGAACATCGTCAGCATGAAAAAAAGACAGCAACAAGAAGATCTGGTCGCGACAGCTATCGAATTGATCGCGGAGGGCGTTTTCCAGCAACGAATATCCGTCCAATTCCGTCAGATCGGCCTGAGCTTGCAATGTCCAGATGGCAATTTTGATTTCTTCGTCCAATATCCCTGGGACGGCGTCGGTTGGCATCGCTGGCGAAATCGATGACGCAATCCCAGACTCGTCCGACTGTGGCGTGGAAGCGGGCGTTGGAATTCCGGAATTCTCGGTCAGATGAAACGTCGTGCCGGCAATGCGAAATTGCTCCCCGATTGTGATCGAAAACTTTCGTGTTGGTTCGCCTTTGTAATAAATCGGATTGACGGCCGTTTCGACACATTGCACGGTCAACCGCTTGCCGTCCCACTGCACGTCGGCGTGGTCGCGAGAAATGCAGGGATCCCAAGGCACCATCCAGCCCGAACGCGGCGCGCGGCCAACGCGTACCGTTTGATTGGCCGGAAGCGGCTGCCGCCAGCTCTTAGCTGGGTCCAAGCCTGTCGCAATCAAATCGGGCACGTCGTGTTGGCCTCGTCAAGACACATAGAATTCGGCAAACACCAGCATAAACCGCCAGACCGTCTCTTGTGAAACCGGGAATGGCGATTTTGCTGGCGATTCCCAACTTCCATTTCGGTTGTACGAGTTTCGGAGGCTGAGAAAGATATTCTGGACCGAACACGTCATGGGCTGCAAGCAGTCGACGTCTTGTAGCTCCGGCAAAACCGGCACATTCCCTACACTCGCCGTAAGATTTGGTCGCGGCCGAGCAGACACAATTAGGTCTGGCCGATGATTAACTGTCTCATAGTCGCCTTTCGCTGCCCCGCGACGGGAGGCCGGCCTGGCGGCACGGCTCCCAGCGAAATGGCAATCGCGATCCCGAGTCGGTCGGCGCGGCAGAGGAAAACTCCGTCTCGTCCAGCGACTCGCTGTGGCTCTGACTGTCTCATTCGAGCGAATGGTGTTTCGTTAATGGTTGATGGTCTGTTTCCGTGAGTTCCCTTCGTCTCGCCGTCGCGTCAGCCCTCACCCCGTGCTCGCCAGGGGCTGACACGATGGCGGGACGGAGGGAACGGTCCCCCTTTGTTGAGCCTGAGCCGAGGTCCGGTGGCCTCCGGGGCCGCGGCCGATCAGCTCGATCGAGACCCCGCACGCAAGGGCCCGGTGCCACATGCGGATGCCCAGTTGCCGCATCAACGCGACGACCGCTTTCTTCCTGCGGTCCGCCTTGCCACGGTGCAGCCGGTTCCAGGCCTGAGTGATTTCCGGGTCGGTCCGCAGAGCACTCCAGACCGCCTGGCACAGCATTCGACGCAAGCGGGGCGGACCCTGCCGCGTGATCCGGCCCTTACGGTTGCTTTTCTCGCCGCTCTCGAAGCTGGCCGGACACAGACCGAGGTAAGCTCCGATCTGACGCCGGTTTTCGCACGCGCGGCGTGTTTGCTGTGCAGCGGTCATCCCATTCGGCACGGAACCCGGACACGGTCGACAACCGGAAACAGACAGCCAATGGCTGCGGGTCAGGTCGCCCATCTCGGTCAGGAACGTCATCGCCGTGAGCAGGCCCACGCCACGTATCTTCCGAAGCTCGTCGTGCGGAACCTTGTAACGGGGCGTGCGGGCCAGCCGCCGGATCTCGCGGTCCAGACAAGTCAGCTCGTCGCGGTACAGTTCGAAGCGGGCGGCGTAGCTCTCCAGCACCGGGCCGACGAAGTCATCCATCGCCGCCGCCGTTTCCCTGAGCCATGCGACCCACGCTTTGCTCCATGAGTTGCTGCGTAACCACCTCGGCTTCTCGATGCCACGCCGCTTCAGCATCGAGAGAATCTGCAGCTTGATGGCGGTCAGGTTGTCCGCGCTGTCGACCCGGCAGCGGACCAGTTCCCGATCGTCCCGCAGTCGCTGCGGCGCCGTCCACACGACCGGCAACGGATTGCCCGCCAGTACAAACCCCCGCAACCAATGGTTGATTGTTCTGAGCACCGAAAGTGCCGACCGCCACCGACGGTGCGAACCAGCGTTCAGAACAAACACGCCTCGCGTGCGCACCTGCTCGAGCAGCATCTGAGCGTCTTTGGCGTCCGTCCTGGGCTTCTTCGATCGCACCGTCGTCGGCAGCAGCGCCGGGCTCAACACGTGACATTCGATCCCCGCGTCGTGCAGTTGATCGGACAGCCCATAGCCTTGCCCGGAGGCCTCGTACACGAACACGATCCGGGATGATTGGTGCTCCTGTGCCAGTTGTTTGAAGACCTGAATCATGCGTGTCCGTCCGGGAGCGTCGTTTGCAAAGCTCTTCTGTTGCGGCTCGGAGTCACCCACAGCAAAGCGGACGAGCATCGAGCGGTCGTGTAAATCGCAGCCAATCATGATAGTCTTGCACATAGGTCGGTCCTTGTTGAGGAATCTGGTAACAAACTTTCCCAACAAGTGTGCCGACCTCTTCTCCTAACTCAACCCTTCATAGTTTCTCCGCGAAAGTGCGCACTTTCGCGGAGCGAAAGGCGGCACCCAATTAGAATTATCCTTCAAATGACCGTCCCCCGAATCACGAAATTGCTGTTGCCTTTGATTCTCGTCGCCGTTGCCGGATGTGGCGGGCCATCGGATGAAGCGTCCAGTGAGAAGGCTGATTCACACGCGAGGATGCTTGAACTGTTAGAGCAGGTGAAGCTCCGAACGCCCGAGGAACGTCATCAGCTTAGTAACACGCGCTACCTTGAAGCCGTATCACGGTTGGAGACGCTTCCCAACAACGCTCCCGTGGTGCAGCGAATGTCATTGCACGAACGCGCCGGGTTTTACGCGCTGTGGAATGGAAAGAACGACGAAGCCATCAAACATCGCTTGGAGGCCCACCGGTTGATTCCCGAGGCACGTCATCAGGGATCTCTCGACAAGCGCACCGTCGAAATGCTGAATTTTCAGTTGGCAATTGCGTATCTGCGGTTGGGCGAGACTCAGAATTGTGTTCATTGTCAGACTGGTGAAAGCTGCATTCTTCCCATCAGCGAAGCGGGCATTCACAAGCGGCAAACAGGTTCGAGAAAAGCAGTCGAGTATTTGTTACGGATTTTGAAAAAGAATCCCAAGAATCTGAAATCGCGCTGGTTGCTTAACATCGCCTATATGACTCTTGGAGAATACCCCGACAACGTTCCCGAGCCATTTCTGATTCCTCCGGATGTTTTTGAATCCGAGGAACAGTTTCCTCGATTCGC
>CAUZVF010000533.1:0-5009 GCA_963582955.1 Planctomycetota bacterium | reverse complement strand
GAACTGTACCTGACGCTGACAACTCAACGGGCGGTACACGGGCGTCTAGAATTCAGTATTCCGAGCCCGTTTCTTGCCGAGATGCATTTGAAATTCGCCGATTACTCGGAAGATGATTCGGCAGCGGCCGATTGGGACGTCGACGACATCGAGCCCGACCTGGAATCACCCCGGAAACAAACTCGCAAGACAAAGATTCCAGGAATTACATTGACGACTGGGGCCGCTTTGTTGAATGGAAATGCCGAACCGGCTGAAATTCCGCAGGGATTCTCAGTGGGAATGTCGGTCCGGCATCCAATCTACGGGCTGGGGACTGTTGTTGATATCAGCGGAATGTCGAAACGCCGGACACTGACGGTGAAGTTCCAAGAGGGCCACCGCAGCCAGACGTTCGTGGCCTCGAAGTGCCCGCTGCAACCGATTGGAATCCGATAACCGGCCGAATCTTCAAGCCGGTCAGGTTTCGATGCCGATCTTACTGGTAGCGTGCAGTCGAGCCGCCCCACCAGCATCTGAGTTGCCCGCTTGACGCACTCTTCGTTGGCAACCCCGTGAGGCGCACAGCGAAAATTGTGTCTGTCGAAAAATACATAACGTGTTTGATTCTCACCGATTAAGTTGATTCACATCGCCGAAGATTGCATATTCTTGCCACTTTATATTCTTGCCCTTATTGGGTCGGCGTAGTGGGCAATGGCAAGAATATGGTAAAAAGAATCTTCGCGAAGATACGTTCTACATTTTCGGACAGACACTAACTCCGTGCCAGCCCCTGTGTCGTGCGACTTTGTTTTCGGATGACTTCAATGCCCAAACGACGACGACCTGTCAAAGCCGATTCCACGGTTTTCGTAGCCGATCCGTCGGGACATTTGCAGCCGTTTCTGCATTACCTGGAAGCCGAGTGCGGCATGACGTCGAATACGATTCGCGCTTATCGGTCGGATTTGCGGCAGTTCTTCGAGTGGTATCGCGGCCACGGGCCGGCAGCGCTGAATCAACTCGAATTGAGCCACTTATCGAATTACCTACAAGTGTTGCACGACCGGAAACTGGCGGCATCGACGATCGCGCGGCATCTGGTATCAATTAAAATGCTGTTTCGGTATCTGGTTCTCGAAGGCGTGTTGCTCGCGTCGGTTGCCGAATTGATGACGTCGCCAAAACTTTGGCAACATTTGCCAAAGGTGTTGAGTCCCGAAACGGTCAACGAACTGTTGAATGCTCCCACCGCGGATGATCGTTTCCCGTTGCGTGACCGTGCGTTGCTGACTTTGCTGTATGCGACCGGCTGTCGTGCGTCGGAAGTGACCAATCTGCGGCTCCGAGACCTGCATTTGGAAGAAGAATACTGCCGGTGTCTTGGAAAGGGGAACAAGGAACGCATTGTTTCGCTAAATCCCATTTGCCGTGCGGCGGTGTCGGCTTATCTTGAACGCGAGCGGCCGACGATGGTCCGGGACGGAAACGATGATTGGCTTTTCGTAACGCGGCGCGGCAATCAACTCTCGCGAGTCATGCTATGGAAGTTGGTCAAACGGTACGCCGCCCGCGTTGGTTGCAGCCGCGACGTCAGCCCTCACACATTTCGGCATAGTTTTGCAACACACATGCTCGCCGGCGGCGCGGAGATTCGAGCGCTGCAGGAAATGCTCGGCCACGCCAGTATTTCAACCACGCAAATCTACACGCAAGTAGAACACAGCCGTCTGAAATCCGTGCATGCGGCATGCCATCCACGCGGATGAAATAAAGAGTTGATCTCCTCGGTCAAAGCACGGATGCGATCGCCGTACAGAGGTCATCCATGTTGTTTTCGGCCATGCCGCCCACGTTGATGCGTCCGTTTCGCACGGCGTAAATCCCGTGTTCCTCCCGCAGTTGGTCGACCTGCTCGGCGGTTAATCCGGAAAATGCAAACATGCCGCGACCGCTTGCCAGGTGCGAAAAATCTCGCTGCGGGACCTTTTCCTTCATCGTGTCGACAAACAATTGCCGCATTAAGTTGATGCGTTCTCGCATCGCGGTCAATTCTTCAACCCATTGATCCCGCAGTTCGACATCACCGAGAATTTTGGCGACGATTTCACCGCCGTGAGCGGGCGGATTGGAATAGTTCGCTCGCACTGTCGCCTTCAGTTGGCTCAGCACGGTTGCCGCCGAATCGGAATTGGCAGTGACTGCCGTCAACGCACCGACGCGTTCGCGGTACAGGCCAAAGTTCTTGGAATACGAACTGGAGACGAGGAATTCGCTGCCGCCGCGGCAGAACTCTCGCAGTCCAGCGGCGTCTTCTTCGATTCCGTCACCGAATCCCTGATAGGCGAAATCGAGCAGCGGTAGGATTCCGCGATCGTAAACGGCATCGGCGATTTGTTTCCATTGTTCGGCCGTCGGATCGATTCCCGACGGATTATGGCAACATCCATGCAGACACACGACGTCGCCGGCGGGAATCTGTTTCAGAGACGCAAGCATCGTGTCGAATTCGAGCGTCGTGCCCGCCGAGTTCAAGTACGCATAGCTCGCCGTTTGCAGACCCGCGGCCGCGAAAACCTTGGGATGGTTTGGCCACGTCGGGTCGCTGGACCAAATGGTCGCTTGCGGAGAAATCGTCTTGATGAAATCTCCTGCAACCCGCAACGCTCCCGTGCCTCCCGGAGCTTGCACGACGGTCGACCGGCCGCTGGTAATGATTTCGTGATCGGCACCGAACATCAGGTCACGAATCCGCGAGCCGAATTGCGGCAGCCCGTCGATTCCGAGATACGATTTCGTCGACGCGCTCTCCAGCAACCGTTTCTCGGCCTGTTTGACGCAATTCAGAATCGGCGTTTGCCCCGTTGCATCCTTGTAAACTCCGACTGTCAGATTGACCTTGTTCGGATTGGGATCGTTCCGAAAGGCTTCCGTCAGGCCGAGAATCGCATCGGGCGGCGCGGGTTGGATATTTTCAAACATCGAGAATTCGCTCCTGTGATTATTTGTCTTCGTGATCGAGACCGGCACGATGACGCAAGAATCGGGCCGCGGGTTCGCGGTCGGATCAGAATCTCGGATTCTAGTCTGCCGAGCCGTGAACGGCTAGAAACAAACACCGCCATGCGGCAGTCAGCGCACGCTGGGACGATGGCCACAAAAAGCACAAAAAGAAATCGCCGTTTTTGTGTCTCTTTGTGTTTTTCGTGGCGAATTGAGATTCATGGTGCGACACAGACTGTTGGTTGCGGCCGCAGGACTCGCCACATTCTTGGCTCACTTGAATGCATTCTCTTCAACAGACGAACCGCGTATGCTGTCTTCTTTGCAAAACGCTTTGCTTTTGAGAAACACAGAGAATCCCATGGATGGCAGCGCTGGCATACGCATGAAATAAGTGACCAGGCGTCGAATCCGTGGTGGAGAAATTCGCATGAGAATCCGCGTATTCGCGGCGATTGGCTGTTTTGTCGCTCTTGGGTTGTCGCTCGTCAGAATTGATGCTTCTGAGCGTCCCAACATCGTGTTCTTTTTTATCGACGACATGGGATGGAAAGATGTCGGATTCATGGGCAGCTCGTTTTATGAAACGCCCAACATCGATCGGCTGGCCAGTGAGGGCATGGTGTTTACCAGCGCTTACGCGAATGCTCCGAATTGTGCGCCCAGCCGCGCGTGTTTGATGTCGGGGCAGTATTCACCTCGGCACGGCATCTACACAGTCGGCGATCCGGCTCGCGGCAATGAAAAGTTTCGCAAGCTGGTTCCCATCAAGAACACCACGGTTCTCGCCGACCGATTCATAACACTCGCGGAATCGTTGCAAGCGGGCGGATACATCACGGCGACGATGGGCAAGTGGCATCTTGGTCCCGATCCGACGACGCAGGGGTTCGACGTTAATGTGGGAGGCAATCGGACTGGCAGCCCACGCGGTGGATATTTCAGTCCGTACAAGAATCCGCAATTGTCGAACGGCCCAACAGGCGAGTACTTGACGGATCGGCTGACCGACGAAGCGGTCAGATTTATCGAGAAAAACCAAGCGAAACCGTTTTTTCTCTATCTGACGCATTACGCCGTGCATACTCCGATTCAAGCCAAGAAGAGCGTGATCGCAAAGTACAAGTCGAAACAGCCATCCGGCGGCCACGACAATGTAACGTATGCCGCGATGGTCGAGAGTGTTGACGACAGCGTCGGTCGTGTCTTGTCGCAGTTGGAAAAGCTGGATCTGTCGGACAACACCGTTGTCTGTTTCTTTTCCGACAACGGCGGCTACGGCCCGGCAACTTCAATGGCGCCGCTGCGAGGCTCGAAGGGCATGCTCTACGAAGGCGGCATCCGCGAGCCGATGATTGTCAAATGGCCCGGCAAGACGAAAGCCGGCAGTCGTTGCGAGGTTCCCGTGATCGGAATCGATTGGTATCCGACATTGTTGGAAATCGCGGCAGTCGATCGGCCGGCGAATTACTCGCTTGACGGCGAGAGTCTGGTGCCGTTGCTGACTCAGACGGGAACGCTCGAACGCAACGCGTTGTATTGGCACTTTCCCGCGTATTTGCAAGCTTATCGCGGAGTGGCCGGACCATTCCGCACAACCCCGGCCGGCGCGATCCGGCACGGCGATTGGAAGCTGATCGAATTCTTCGAAGACGGCCGCTTGGAACTGTACAATTTAATCGACGACATTGGTGAAGAGAATAACTTGGCCAAGGAAATGCCGAGGAAAGTACGGGATCTCCACAAGCTGATGGTCGCCTGGCGTGAGAGAGTCCATGCTCCGATCCCAACGCAACCGAATCCGAATTTTGATCCAACGGCAAAATGGGACGCAAAGCGAAACAACAAAAGGAAGGCCCGCACGTCCCGGAAAAAGAAGGCGGCCTAGTGCTTTGTCAACTTTGAGCTTTAGGGTCGCGAAATGCGGCGTAAGCTTCCAGCTTGCGTTTTTTACGAGTCAATGTTCTTGGCAAGCAGGATGCTTACCCCACTTTTTAAGTTTGACAATGCACGAGGTTGACAGC
>CAUZVF010000532.1:0-5015 GCA_963582955.1 Planctomycetota bacterium | reverse complement strand
AAGTGGAAATCCTCGTCGATACGGAACACAAACATAATTTCGTGGCTCATGACCTCGGCGATGACGTCATCCCCACATTCGATCAGACATTGCACAAAATGGAACAGCAGATCCGAAGGTACAAAGAGAAGATTCAAGATCATCGGCGTGACGTTCGGCTGAATGAAATTGCGGAGGCGAATGCGTCAGACGACAACGATGAAGACGACGCCGATGAACCTGAAGACGAGTAAGGCCGATTGGGCCGCCATCCCGCGAAGTGATCGACACTTGCAACGCCGCAATCGAATACCCAATAATCCATCAAAACATTAGATTTGAAGGCCAGTCAAAAAGATGCCGGTAAAGGAGCATTTGATGAAGCTGTCGGACTTTGTAGTTTCAGACGCCATCGTTACGGATCTCAGCGCCAATTCGAAAGAGGCGGCCATTCGGGCGATGGTTGCAAGTCTGATAGATGCTGGCAGTATCTCTTCCGACGATGAAGAGGGGATTGTGGCGGCCATCCTGAAACGGGAAGAGCTTGGATCGACGGGTATCGGAAACGGTGTCGCCGTCCCGCATACCAAGCATCCGTCCGTTGACAAGCTCATCGCTTCGGTCGCACTTTCGGCCGACGGAGTTGATTTTGCCAGCCTGGATGGCGACGCCGTTCACATTCTGTTCTTGCTCGTGTCGCCGCCAGATCGTCCTGGTGACCATCTGCGAGGTCTTGAAAACATTTCCAGGCATCTCAGGAATCAAAACTTCTGCAACTTTCTGAAGCAGGCGAAAACGAAACAAGAAGTCCTCGACTTGTTGCAGGAGGCAGACAATAACCAATTGGATTAGCGTGGATTGGACAGTCAACGGCCGAGAATCAATTGGTCGTCGGAACAACGGCCGCTTTCTGAGTCTTGCTGTTTTACGTCTCACTCAATTCTCTGTTAGGTTGTGAACGGAACAAGTCTGTGATGCGTCAGAGTGTCAACGTGAATACCGAAAACGGCTTGCACTTGGTGCCCTGCTCCAGGATCGCCCAGCGTGCGGCGCAATTTCAATGTGACGTTCACATCCACAAAGAGAATCGGTCGGTCGACGCCAAGAGCGTTTTGGATTTGATGACATTGAATGCCGAACACGGGACAACCTTGATTCTCGAGGCACGAGGGGATGGAGCCGCCGAGGCAATTCTTGAACTCGTGCGATTGTTTGAATCGGATTTTCAGGAAGAAGACAGTCAGCCGGCGTAGGCATTCTTCGTCACTGAGAAACGGGAAGGGAGGCCCGACACCATTCTTTTCGATGTGAGTCGTCACTTGCGAGTTGCAGCGCTTGCAACTGTTTCAGCCTGCCAAAAACGGAGTCAGCAGAACAGATGCTTGCCAAGCGCGGAATCGCCGTCTCTCCCGGAGTCGTCATCGGCTCGGCGTTGGTACTGGGGACCGAGGATTTCCGAATTCCACAGCGTTTCGTCAGCGTAGATGCCGTCGATTCCGAGCTGGCTCGCTTGCATACGGCTCTCGACGCCGCCTGCGCCGAGATCGAAGAAAACGAGAAACTGGCGTCCGAACAGCTTGGACAGCAATACGGCGCCATCTTCGGAGCGCACCTGCAACTTGCCCGCGATCCGCAACTGATCGAAGAAATCGAGTCGTTGATTCGCGATAAGTGTTTCTCGCCAGAATTCGCCTCCAGCCGCGTGCTGCGACGCTACGCCAAGGTTGTTCAAAACCTCGGCAATCACTATCTGGCCGAACGGGCAACCGACATTTTCGATCTCGAGAAGCGAATCCTGCGGCATCTGTTGGGCGTCGAACGGGAAGAGCTGACTCATTTGACGGCACCGGTCATCGTGCTGGCTCATAATTTGACACCCAGTGAAACGGCCGGTCTCGACAAAGAGCACGTTTTGGGTTTCGCGACCGAAGTTGGCGGCCATACCAGCCATACCGCAATTTTGGCAGGTGCTTTGGAAATACCGGCGATCGTGGGAATCGGAAATTTCCTTTCGGATGTGTCTGGTGGCGAAACCATCATCATCGATGGCAACAGCGGCGAGATTGTCATCGACCCCGATGAAGCGACGCTCGAAAAGTATCATGACACCGAAGAAAAAATTCGTTCGGTCAGCGCGCGTCTGGCGTCATTGCGGCCTTTGCGGTCGGAAACAAAGGACGGAATACGCATTCACCTCATGGGTAATATCGAGTTTCCCGAAGAAGTCGATCATTGCACCGAACGCGGCGCTGACGGAGTTGGATTGTACCGGACCGAATTCCTTTATCTGAACCGTTCGCACGTTCCCACGGAAGAAGATCACTATCAGGCGTATTGCCGCGTGGTCAGTGCCTTCAACGGCCGCCCTGTCGTCATTCGTACGATTGACCTCGGAGCCGACAAAATTCCGGGCAGATTGGAATACTTTGGCCGCGAGGGCATTAATCCCGCACTCGGACTGCGAAGCATCCGCGTCAGTCTGCAGAATCTCGAGTTGTTCAAAACCCAGTTGCGGGCTATCCTTCGCGCGGCCAACCACGGAGATGTGCGGATCATGTTTCCCTTGGTTGCAACTTTGATGGAATTCCGACAGGCAAAGATGGTTTTGTCCGAAGTCATCGAGGATTTGGAAGAGCAGGGAATTCCATTTAGTAAAGACGTTGCCGCCGGAATGATGGTCGAAGTGCCGTCGGCCGCGATTTTGGCGGACGCTTTCGCGGCGGAAGTCGACTTTTTCTCGGTGGGTACCAACGATCTTATTCAATATACGCTTGCAGCCGATCGCTCGGATCCCGAATTGACTTATCTCTATCGGGCCGGTGACCCATCGATCTTGAAACTTATTTGTACAGTTGCCGAAGCTGGCAAAAAGCACAAGATACCCGTTACAGTATGCGGACAGATGAGTTCCGATCCGAAATTCATTCCTATTCTGGTCGGAATGGGCATACGGCAAATGAGTGTGACACCACACGTGATTCCCGAGTTGAAAGAAGTCATCCGAAACATGACCATCGCGCAGGCGGAAGAGATTGCCGCCCACGCGCAAAAACTCGAAATGGCTCGCGATGTGGAAAATTATCTACGAGGCGAACTCAAGAAAATTGTTCCAGGTTAAAACAGGGTGCGTATTCGTTTTCACAATCCGATTCAGCGGGACGCAGATGGCGGAGCCGAATTAGTTAGCGATGGCCACGCAGCGAACCGCGAAAACTCGCAGGGACAACGTTTTCCCACGCGATCGGACTACCGCTCTGTGATCCGCGTTAACGTGACGCAACCGATCCACGCAGACATCGCCGACGACAGCATCGACCAGGAATTATTGAATCCCGATTCGACGTTTCCGTCTGCCGGCCGCGCCGATAGGCGTTGCGTTGCCGTTGCCGTTGTCGTAAGAGTTCGGTTGCATGGCATTAAAAACGCGTGTTCGGTTCCAATTCGCAATGCACGCATTGCGCTGAAACCGACGACGCTAAAACGCCAACACACAGCGCCGCGCGAATCGAACGTGAAGACGAATCCATTCCAGAATCGATGCCGGCCAACCGTGGAAGGGGTGTTGCCCGCCGCGGAATCCGGCAGTGTCATTCCTGAAAGCGGCACGGCGGAAAGCTCAGGGCTTCCGACTTGCCAATCAGGCCAATTTGGTCTCTCGCGAAACGAGCGGCCCGATTCTGACGCACGCACCCGCCGAAAGAAGGTGTGCGATGAAGAAAGACATGCTGATCAATGTGCTTCAGTCGGAAGAGAGCCGGATTGCCGTTATCGAAGACGGAATACTCGAAGAACTGTACGTCGAACGCAACAGTCTCGAGAACTATGTCGGCAACATCTACAAAGGCCGCGTCGTCAACATCGAGCCGAGCATTCAGGCGGCGTTTGTTGATTTCGGAGTCGGCCGTAACGGCTTCCTGCATGTCAGCGACGTCGAAAGTCAGTATTTCAAGCATATCCAGAAACCGGCTCGCCCGGATGACAACGGCGACTCAGACCGGTCGCGTCGTCCCAAACGGTTTAACGAACGTAGCGTCCGCAACAAGCCGCCGATTCAGGAAATCTTCAAACGTGGCAGTGAAGTCCTGGTGCAAGTCATCAAGGAAGGAATCGGCACGAAAGGGCCGACCCTTTCGACCTACATCAGCATCCCCGGCCGTTATCTGGTCCTGATGCCCGGACTGCAGCGAGTTGGTGTCAGCCGCAAGATCAACGACGAAGATGTCCGACGGAAACTCCGGTCGTCACTGAATGAACTGAACCCGCCACCTGGGCTGGGTTTCATCATCCGCACCGCCGGACTGGACCGCACGAAAAAAGATCTGCAGCGGGATCTCAATTACCTGTTGCGTTTGTGGAAGGTGATCGTCCGAAGGATTAAGAAATTTCCGTCGCCGGTTGATATTTATCAAGACAGCGACATGATCATCCGCACGATCCGCGACATCTACAACAGCGAAATCGACTCGGTTTGGATCGACGAACCCGATGCGTTCGAACGTTGCCGCGAGTTCATGAAAATCGTGATGCCGAGGCAGGTCAACCGTATCAAGTTGTACGAAGGCAAGGAGGCTATTTTTCACAAGTACAATATCGAGGATGAAATCGCGCGGATTCAAGTGCGGCACGTTCCGCTGAAGGGTGGTGGTTCGATCGTCATCGACCAGACCGAAGCGCTGGTGGCGATCGACGTCAACAGCGGCAGTTTCCGAGTCGACGACAATGCCGAAGAAACCGCCTATCAAGTCAATCTGCAAGCGGCCGAAGAGATTTGCCGGCAAATCCGGTTACGAGATCTCGGCGGAGTGATCGTCAACGATTTCATCGACATGCGCGAAGAAAAGCACCGCCGTGGCGTCGAAAGGACTCTGCGAGAAAACATCAAACGCGACCGCGCCCGGTCGAAAGTCTTGCGGATCAGTCCGTTTGGCTTGATCGAGATGACTCGACAGCGCATTCGCCCGTCGTTGCGGCGCAGCGTGTTTGCCGATTGTCCGTGCTGTACGGGAACTGGTTTGGTCAAGACTCCCGAAAGCATG
>CAUZVF010000531.1:0-5027 GCA_963582955.1 Planctomycetota bacterium | reverse complement strand
GATCAGCCAGGCAACCGGTGAACCTGAGAAGTTTGCTGGCCGCCCGCGTGGCACGCGAGCCATCGAACTGTGGGACAATCGGCTGCCATCGTACTTTCTGGAGATCTTCGGTCGGCCTGAACGGACAAGTCCTTGCGAGTGCGGTCGAACCAGTGAATCGACAATGTCTCAGGCGCTGCATTTAATGAATGCCCCCGAAGTTGAAACAAAGATTGGAAGTCCACGCGGCCGTGTGGCACAACTGGTGAAGTCGGGAGTCAGTACCGCCGCGCTGGTCGACGAAATTTGCCTAGCGGCGCTCGGGCGGCTTCCGAGCAAATCTGAAAAAAACATTGCACGACAACTTTTCGAGTCTGCTGAGGTCCAACAGGCAGCCGAAGATTACCTCTGGACATTGCTCAATTCCAATGATTTTCTGTTTGTGAAGTGAGGCCCACCATGCGTTCCCGCTACTGTGATGGCATTGATCGACGCGGTTTCCTGCGAATGGGATCGGTGGCTGGTTTGAGCCTGGCTCAACTGTTGCGGCTGCAGCAATTGCGCGGGAATGAAGGAACCGAAAAGAAAGATGTCAATTGTATTTTCATCTTTATCATCGGCGGCATGGCACATCAGGATATGTGGGATATGAAACCCAACGCTCCGGCGGAGATCCGGGGAGACTTTCGGCCAATCGATACGAAAGTTTCCGGGATTCAGTTGTCTGACCTGCTGCCACACATGGCCGGTGTTACGGACAAGCTCGCAATACTGCGAAGTTTGACTCACGGCGATCCAGATCACACGGCGGGCTATCACGTCATGATGACCGGACAACATCCGGGCTTCGGCGGCAGTTTCAACCGCAACGTGCTGAATAACAACATGCACCCGTCGTTTGGCTCGATGGTGGCCAGGCTGGGCGGCAGCTCCGGAACGCTCCCCCCATACATTTCTGTGCCGAACTTTCTGAATAGTGGAGGTCCGTCGTTTCTAGGACCGAGTTACGCCCCGTTCGTCATTGAAGCGGACCCTGCATCTCCGGAATTCTCAGTCCGTGATATCGTTCTTGCGGAAGGCGTGACGAGTGAACGGAGTCTGAGGCGACAAACTGCGCTGCGTGCCATCAATCAGCTCGAACGGCAGGTGGAGGGGTTGAGCAAGGAGGAGCGGTCAATGAGTACATATTATGAAAAAGCGTATCAGCTGATGACCAGTTCTGCGGCCAAACAAGCCTTTGAAATTGACCGCGAGAGTGCCGCAACCCGCGACGCGTATGGCATAACCAGTCTGGGACAGTGTTGCCTGCTAGCTCGTCGGCTTGTCGATGCCGGTTGCCGTTTCGTCAGCATCGAGAATGGTCACTGGGACACTCATCGCAAGAACTCGGAAAGTCTGCGAGATCTGCTGGTTCCGCCTCTGGACCAGGGTGTTTCCGCACTGCTGAATGATCTTGACGAACGAGGCCAGCTCGACTCGACGCTGGTCGTCCTGACAACCGAATTCGGCCGTTCGCCGCGGATCAACGTGATGGCTGGGCGCGACCACTGGCCGCAGGCATTTTCTATTGTGATGGCAGGTGGCGGATTGAAGCGAGGACTTACGATCGGAGCGACAGACAAACAGGCGGCGAGCGTCGTCGACCGGCCGATCACTCCGTCCGACATGGCCGCGACGCTGCTAATGGCACTCGGAATCGATCCTGACACGACGTTAAGCACTCCGCTGGGCCGTCCGGTTCAGCTTTCCGGTGGCGGCCGGCCTGTTCATGAACTGTTCGCCTAGTTGCAGGATCATTTCGATGCAGATGACAGGTCGATTGCGAGCAATTGCGATACTGTTGATGAGCGTCGCTGAGGGCAGCATCGTTTCAGCTCAGCAGGTCCCCACGGATCCTTCCAGTACTCATATTTTTCCGGCTGGCGGTCGTCGCGGGACTGAGGTGCATGTTCGCGTCGGCGGCGAATGCCTCCCACCGAGCACTCGATTTCGCATCTGGGGTGATGGTGTGACTGCTCCGCCCGTGCTCGGAAATCGCGTGACTGGGAAATACGCTCCGTCACCTAGACGCAAGCCGAGTGAGCGGCCGGTAACTCATCCAACCGAATGGCAATCGAGCATTGTGATTGCCCACGATGCTCCGCGGGGGCCGGCGCTCTGGCGCCTAAGCTGTGCTCGGGGAGGAACGGGAGGTCGCCCGTTTGTGATCGGCGATCTGCCGGAGTTCATTGAAAGCGAACCTAACTCGAGCATGGAACAAGCCGAACAGGTCAAGATGCCGGTAACGATCAATGGGCAGATCGCTGGTGAAAGCGATCTCGACTTCTTCCATGTCACAGCGAAGCCGGGCGAAGTGGTGACGGTCGATGTGGCCGCTGCAAGACTGGGATCCTCGCTCGACCCGGTGGTAAGGATCATGGACCCGCAGGGCCGTCGCGTTGCAACCCACGAGTTGCGAGTTGGAGCAGATCCGGTTCTGGCCTTTCGCGCAGACGTGCCAGGCGACTATCAGTTGATGATTTCAAACGTGACGTATCGTGGCGGCCCGTCTTTCGTCTATCGAGTGACTTTATCCACAGCGCCGTTTCTGCGGTTCCCTTTCCCGGCCGGAGGTCAGACAGGAACAACTCAGAAAATTGACTTCTTCGCTCTTACCGGCGACGGGCATTTGCAGGCGCTGACGCAGAACGTAAAGTTTCCGTCGTCCAGCGGGATGTTCTGGAGCCATGCCTCTAACGGCGCGAATTCTATACCGCTGGTCACCGGCGATTTGCCCGAAGCAATTGAGATGGCGAACAACGATCACCGTGATACGGCAACCGAATTGCATTGGCCGCTGGTGATGAACGGTCAGCTCGAATCTAAGGCCGATGAGGACTGGTACCGGATCGATTGTCGCGTGGGAAAGCCACTTGCGATCGAATGTTCGACTCAGCCGGGCTGGTCTTCGGCTCTGCCGATTGTTTCTCTTGTGGATGCGCAGGGAACAGTTGTCTGGACGGCGAGCGCGGTTCAGGCACCCGCAGGGACGCCCCGGTTGAATTGGCAACCTCCAGCGGACGGCCAGTGGTGGCTGCGAGTCCGAGATCTCCAACAGGGAATTCGCGGTGGTCCGGAATTCACTTACCGGTTGACTGTGCGTGATGCGGTGCCGGACTTTTTGTTGTCCGCGAAGGCGGATGTGGTCAACGTTGTTCAGGGTGCGCGCACAACTGTTGACATCTCAATCGAACGCTTCGGCGGTTTTTCAGGACCGATTGAACTGATTGCCGAAGGATTGCCGGACGGTGTTTCCCTGGAAGGGAACCAGGTTGCCGCTGGTCAGACTTCGGCAAAACTGGCCTTCGTGGCCACGGAAGAAGCTCGATCCTGTGACGTCACGTTGCGGATCAGGGGAAAGGCGGAAATCGCCGGAGCGGCAGTAGAGCGTCCGATCCGTGCGACGCATCTGGGGCACGATCTGGATGGAGTTGGCGTGGGTGCCACTTATTCAGACCATGTTCAATTGACAGTCGTCCACAAACCCGTCTTCCGGCTCTATTGCAATGAAGCCTATCAATACGCTCATCGGGGAACGGTCTATCCGTACCTGATGGAAGTGGAACGTTTGAATGGGTTCAATGAGCCGATTCATCTGCAGGTGGCCGACCGGCAGATAAAGGATCTCGATGGAATCGAGATCCCCGAGACCTCAATTGCGCCTGGTAAGTCACAATTTATGTTGCCGCTGTATCTGCCGGAGACGATGCACATCAATGTTCAAGCGCACTCCAATGTTTACGCACAAGGGCATGTCGAGTTTGTCGACAAATTTGGACAGAAACAGACCATGCTCGTGGTGTCCACGATGCGCTGCATGATTCGAACGCTGCCGACTGTGGTGAAACTCAAGAGCCCTGAACGAGAGCTTGTGGCGAGTGCCGGCAGTACAGCCGCCTGTTCGCTGGTCCTCGATCGTACACCGAACTTTACAGGATCCATGCGGATCAGTCTCGTCGATCCGGCATCCGGAATTTCCGCTAAGGCAGTAACCATCCGACCCAAAGAGACCAGCGGCAAGATGTCGATACAAATTGCCAAGTCGATTCCGCAACCGTCATCGATTCCGCTACGATTCCGGGCGGTCGGTGAGATGGAAGACGGTGTTCAGGTCGTAAGTGAAACAACGACGATGCTTGTTCTGGGAGATGAAGCCCAGTCGGGTGACAGTCGCTGACCGCACTGTCCAACGAATGTTTCCGCCGTAAAGCAGAATCACGTCAGAAGGCAGCCAGGCAGCGCGATCGACGTCGCAGACGACGTACCACGCGACTGCCAAAGTAGCATCCCCACCGCCTTCTTCCACCTTACATCACCCTGGCCCGGTGGCCTTCAATTCATGAGACAGTATGCCTTGGCCGGACGCTTACTTAAATGGGACACGAACACCGCCAAAGGTTGAGGACTGGCGGCATGGAACTTCACACAGCGCAATCTCGACTACTTTCCGTCGCGGAGAATGCTGTAGACCGTTGGTCGATGCAGTCCAGTAGCGCGGCACATTTCGGCTTTGCTGGCTCTTTCTTTTGCCATTCTTAGGACGGTCTTGATCTGCTCTTTCGTGACTTTCAGCCGAATTCCTTTGCGTTGGCCTCCCCAAGTTTTGCCGGCTGCCCTGGCGGCAGCCTGTCCGGCGCGGATGCGTTCGCCGCGGACCTCGGTTTCGTAGGCCGCGACGGATGCCAGAACGTTGGCAATCAGTCGGCCCGCTGCCGTCTTTAGATCGATGCCGTCCTTAATGCTGACCAGATTCACTTTCCGAGCGGTTAGTTTCTCGAAAAGCGTGGTCAATCCGCTGGCGGTCCTACCGAGTCGGTCCAGTCGCCAACAGACAACCGATGCGACTTTGCCAGCGTCGATTGCGGCTTCGAGTTTGTTCCAATTGGGGCGGTCCATCGTCGTTCCCGTGGCTTTGTCCTTATACCATCGGACCGACATCCCGTCTGCATAGGCTGTCAGCCACTGCTTCAGGTCCGGTTCCTGACTCTTGGTATCTTGCCGTTTGGTGC
>CAUZVF010000530.1:0-5028 GCA_963582955.1 Planctomycetota bacterium | reverse complement strand
GGCGGCAATACCATCAAGGCCAAGTGGTTCGACGAGGACGTCAATCTGCATCAGATTTGGGATTCGAAAATGATCGATTCGACAAAGCTGAGCTTCTCGGAATTGGCGGAATTCATCCACCCACCGACGAAAAAACAGATTGGGAAATGGCAGGATTCCGAGGTCCTCGATTGGGTGCGGGAGTCGATCCGCCATCGAGAACAAGTCTACACGGCTCCCGGAACACGCAGAAATGATAGCTATAAGTACTCGTACAAAAACCTGCCGCTTGTGAAGTTACGGCTCGCACAGGCCGGTGTACGGCTGGCTGGATTGCTAAATAGTATTTACGCTGACTAATGCTGTGACGTAAACAACTTGTCGCAATCGTACCGATGCGTCATCTTCAATTCATATCGGGAGGCAGTTCCGGCGGACGCTGCTGCTGGGCTGCCTTTTGAGCTTTGGCGACCTTTTGCTGGTATTGCTGAAAGGCGTGTGTCAATGAGTCCAGAAACCGCTTGACATTCGGAGCTGCCAAGAACACGCGGCTCGAAACGACCGAACGTGGAAAGAATGTCGTGATGAAGTCGAATGAGAATTCCGTTGCGGTGTGGCCGATCATGACCGCGTTGGCGTAGACGCCCGACATTTGATCGTCGGGGAGCTTCAACTGATCGTAAAGATCTTGAGCGGAAATCTGCTCGCCGCCGCCCACTGACGCACCGCCTGTTTCGGTCAGGTTCGATCCTTGCTGGGCAATAATTTCGGAGGTTGCCGGGATCTCTGACGCCGGCGTGCCCGTAACCGCATTACTACCACCGCCTGGCGCATCGCCGCCCGCACTACCACCACTTGGCGCGCCACCACCACTTGGCGCGCCACCGGCTGGCGCGGCCACCGTGGAGCCTCCTGCGTTGGCTGGCGGTTGTTCGACGGGCGCGGACGATTGTTGTTCGAGCGGCACGGGGGCCGTCGGAAGGTCACCAAATCGTTTCCGATAGTTCTCGATGTTCTCTTTGAGAGCCGCGACCAAGCGCGGCACAACCGGTGGCGGAAGGACAATTCGCGCGGCGACCTGATGTGGCCGTGTCATTCGCAACAGAAAATCGATCACGAATTCATGGGCACCGTTCAGAACAACGGCCCCGGTGCTGAACACGCCACGCGCCACTTTCTCGGGCACGAGCGCACTGACTTGGGAATGCTGCACCTCCTGCGTTTGTGGCTGGAAGTCTTCAGGATTGGCCGGATCAGGACTCGATGAATCGCTCATGGAATTGATTGTACAGAATCACCTTCGAATCGCTACATCTAGCAACACACGTTTCATAATTAAGGGGGTCGCACAAACGCAAGCCGCGCGCAAAAACCAGCGGCTTGCGTGCGTTACCGCGGGAGTGGTCGCTAAACTCCGTACGGTTTGGCGGTCTTCACCAAGACGCCACAATAGACTGAGTCGTTGCTGATTCGACTTGGTCTTGCCACAATGCCTCTTGGATTCTTGACTACCTGCGGCTTTGAGAAAGCGGGAGACAAACAATGATTGTCGCGAACACGGAAACCATCGCCGGCTATCGCATCAAAGAGATCATGGGACTTGTCCAAGGCAACACGGTGCGCGCGAAACACGCCGGCCGGGATATCGCAGCCGGTTTCAAAAACCTGGTCGGCGGCGAATTGAAGGGGTATACCGAGTTGCTGACCGAATGGTGTCGAGATGCACATCATTAGCAATTCGAGCGATGGCAACGGCATCCTGTTCGAAGGCACCAAGGGCCGCTTCCACGTCAGCCGCAGCCGGATCAAGGGCAAGCCTTACGAAGACCTGGAAGAGAACCCGCTGCCCGATGATGCCATCGTGAAATTATACGGCGGCAAAAAGCCGACCAGCCACATGCAAAACTTTTTCGACTGCATCGTCTCGCGCGAAAAGCCAATCAGCGATGTTTGGACTCATCACCGCGCCATGACAACCTGCCACTTGGCCACTATCGCCATCCGATTAAATCGAACGCTGGAATGGGATCCCGCGACGCAAAAAATCGGCGGCGACAAAGATGCCAACATGTGGCAGGCCCGCGAGCAACGCAAAGGCTACGAAATCAACGTCTCGGTCTGAATCGCCGCATGTGGAAATTAAGAGTTTACTCGATTGCGTTGGCGGTTTTCGTCACGTCGTCTGTCGTCTCGGCCGATCGGCCACCGAACATTGTGTTCGTGTTGGCCGATGATCTCGGTTGGTCGGAACTCGGATGCTACGGCAGCTCGTTCAATGAGACGCCGCATCTGGACCGGCTGGCGCGAGAGGGCATGCGGTTCACTCAGGCGTACGCCGCCGCACCCGTCTGTTCGCCGTATCGGGCCAGCTTGCTGACCGGACAGTATCCGGCACGGCACGGCATCTTGGATTATCTGCGGCCCAATTCGACGCGTCCGCTGTCGACCGATCACGGTTTTGGTCATCGTTACTCTCGGCAATTAAAGCCTGCGTTCATCGCACGCGCATGCGACTTGCGGTATTCTCAGTCCAACGTCCGTTGACCGCGTAACCTAACTTGAGCTTAAGAGCTATCACATGGACATTGCCAAAGTCAAACAAACGCTTCGCGGTCCCATGATTCCGGTCGTCACGAATTTTAACGACGATCTGTCAATCGATCATGGCGCGATTCGTGAAAACGTCCGGTACGTCGTCGACCGTGGCGTCGTCACTGGGCAAGGAGTCTTGCTCGCCGTCGGCGCTGGCGGGGACTTTCCGATGTTGTCAATCGAGGAACGTAAAGCCGTCTCTAAAACGATTGTCGAGGCGGCGAACGGGCAGACGCCGGTGTTGGTGGGGGCTCAGGATACAAATGCGGCGGTCACGATCGAGATGGCTCGGTGGGCGGAAGAGATCGGAGCGTATGGTATTCAGTTTTCGCCGGGATTCTATTATCAGTCGTCGGATGACGATTGCTTGCGGCTGTTTCAAGCCGTACACGACGCGACGAACAAAGTTGCCATCATGATCTACAACACGCACTGGGAGGGCTATAACATGTCGCTCGACCAAGTCGGTCGACTGGCTGAACTTCCTCGTTGTGTGTCCTTGAAATGGTCGACGCCAGATAGCGGCAGCTACATGCGCGGCGTTTCCCGATTCGCTGACCGGCTGGCTGTGGTCGACAATCAGGGAATGCAGGTGATGAATCACCTGCTGGGCGGGACCGGATACATCACGCATCTTTGCACGATCTGGCCCGAACATGATTTGTCGGTGTGGAAACTGTTGGAAGCTGGCGATTACGTCGCTGCTCAACAGAAACTGACGTCCGTCAATTGGCCGTGGGGACAATTCCGCGGCAAGATGTGGCAACGCACGGGAGCTGAAAGCCCCGTCGTCAGCGCGGCGTTGAAAATCTGTGGCCGTCCCAGTGGACCAAATCGGCTGCCAACCCGATCGCTAAACGAAGAGGAACTCGCGGAATTGCGCGGCATTCTGCTTGAGATCGGCGTTCCGTTTGAGGTGTAGCGCCCATTGTCAGAGCGCTGTTCCATGTCGTCGCGTTTTGTAGACGATTTCTCTTGACAGCCATCGCGGCATTCCTTATCGTCTATGCAACTCGACGAATGTGTCCCTGACTTGCAACGAGAGGAGCAGATGGCTCGACCGGCTTCAAAGTATCCGACGGAACTTGAGCTTCAGATTCTGAAAGTGCTCTGGCAGCATTCGCCCCGGCTGGCGCGCGAGGTGCAACACGCGCTGGCGGACGTGGGGCGGGAATTGGCCAAGACGTCCGTCATCACGACGCTCAACACGATGGTGGGCAAGAAGTATCTCAAACGCAAGCGGCGCGGCAACATGTACCTCTTTTCGCCACGGATCAGCGAAGAGGAAGTGACCGGACGCGTCTTGGGAGACGTGCTCGACCGCGTCTTCGATGGCTCGACAGCGGCCGTGCTGCTCAAGTTATTCGATGTAAAAAACCTCGACAACGAGGAACTCAAAGAATTGCGGCGGATCATCAACCGCAAGTTGAAGAGGTCCTAAGTCACATAAATTGGCCAATGTCGTGAGACCTTAGCCCTTACCCACATTTTTGAACGCCACCATCGGGGCTTGTCCCCGTGGAGCGAAGATTGACCGCTAGAAATACATGACCAACGCGGAGCGCCGCCACCACTGGACTTGCTCCAGTGGGGCGATGACTGATGGCTTCGAGCGATCAAACATGGCTCCACGGGAACAAACCCCGTGGTGGCCTAAATCGTTCAATCGCATGTATTTCTAGCCTTCAATCACGGCTCCACTGGAGCAAGTCCAGTGGTGGCCAACTTCGCGCAAATGTGAGTTATGACAATGTCGTGAGACTTCGGAAATCGATGCAGTGACCGAATTCTCACAAATCCGGCTACCGGGAGAAATCAGATGGACGCCTTCGCCTGGCTCGATGAATCGTTTTCGCTACGGCTCGCGGTGACGTTGCTGCATTTCCTTTGGCAGGGCGTTGCGGTAGCGCTGCTGGTGGTTGTCGTTGGATGGTTGCTGAGGCGGGCGTCGGCGCAGATGCGGTACGTCGTCAACGTGGCAGCGATGTTGGTTTTAGTGTCGTGTTTGCCTGTGACATTCGCATTGGTTGACGTTTCGCGGCCGATCGCCGAATCCGGCGCGACGCGCACCCCGGTGGGGTCGCGGTTAAACGAGTCGAAGCGCCTTCATGACAATGCGATTGCAATGCCGGGAGGCACAGCAGTCATCGATACTGACAGCGACTCGGCATTGTCACCAATGCTTGACACAGATCCGCCGACGCCAGAAGCGCGCCCGTCGGATGCCGACGCGTCGCCAGACGCGCCTGTATTTCAAACTCTATCTTGGCTGTTTCCAGTCGCGCCCTACTTGACTTTGATTTACCTTGCCGGCGTTTTGCTCATGATGCTTCGTCTCGTCACCGCTTTGTGGGGCGGGCAGAAGTTACGCTGCGGGTCCACGCCGCTTAACGATGGCACTTTACTCGCGATGGTCAAGCGACAGGCGCAACGGATTGGCTTGAAAATCGCGCCGGC
>CAUZVF010000529.1:0-5029 GCA_963582955.1 Planctomycetota bacterium | reverse complement strand
AGCCGTTTTGAGATGTCAGCTTCGAGTCACCAATTCGCGAATTCTTGGTGGCACCGGATGCACACGGCAAAATAGCCCCGCTATTTCCGATTGGCGTGTTTTCGGACCAGTGACACGGATGGTGATTCGATGACTGTGCCGCGTAGCGCTGCGAAAAGACTTGCGGTGACCAAGTCGGCCGTCGTACCCGGATTGCGTTGGTTGTTTTTGGCTCGCAACCAGGAATCAAAGTCGGCCAACTTGGCATTTCCGGCGGATGTTTGAGGCCAGCCGGAATCCAGAACCGACTTCGCGCGACTTGCCGACTCGTCCGCCTCGCCTTGGCCGCACTTCCTCGCGATCAGCGAATCGGGATACTTTGTCATCAACCGCAGATACAGTTCGACGATTGAGTCTTCCCAATTCACCGAAAAGTCATGGCATGCGGACAAGAATGGAACACCAAATTCCAGAACGGCTTCGAAGTCGGTCGCATACTGATTCGCCACTTGATCGCGGTCGGATGCCAAACGCATGACATCCAACAGTGTGCCGGTTGGTGCATCGGTCAGATCTTGATCGTCGACTTCTCCCATGCCGCCGGGATTGGCCGTGCGGATTGCCTGGTATGCCAATTCCGCGTCGCGACTATTCAGGTTCGACAAGATCGCGGAGATTCCCGTTCTCAATGTTTGGCCCGCGGGAACGGCTGCCAATGGAGCCAACAGCAATACGATTCCAAGATTCGTATTGTGTCCCGCCGTTTCGGCTGTTGCACGGATTGCGTCACGAATTGCTCGCCCAACGCCCAATTCGGCACTGCGGGCCAAAATCGGAGCAACGGCTGCCGCCGAAACGACAAAGTCGTTGTACGCCAAGTCGGCAAACGATGCGCCCGGATGAACGTTACCGGGTTTACGCGCCGTTGCTTCCAGAAGACAAGCCGTGTGAATGCAATCCTGCAAGTTCATCGGAGGTTGGGGCGGGGGCCGAGACGTTGTCATGACTTTGATATTCCCCAGCCAACACGTCAAACTGGGACACGGACATCAACGTACCGAAACACGTCGTGAAAGGGCAGGGGAGCAGCGCATGTCGGAAGAATTCAATGTCGGGCAACTACGCACGGTACACCTTGTGCCGCTAACTCCGTGGGATTCAGAAGGGCGGCTGAACGGCGAATTGCTAGCCGAACACGTGTCGCGGATGTACGCCGCCGGAATCCGAGTTTTCCTGCCCGCCGCCGGGACCAGCGAGTATCAAAACCTGTCGGCCGACGAAATTGTGGAATGCGTCCGCGTAACACGCGATGCGTCGGGGCCTGACGCGGCCGTCTTCGCACCGGTTGGAATGCAAATTGGCCACGCCATCGATGTTGGAATTCGATCGGTTGATGCCGGCGCCACGGGGCTGCTCTTTATGCCGTTTTGCCATCCGTACCTCAGCGACGCCGGCATCCGCGATTATTACAACGCTGTTTTGGAGGAAGTTCCCGCTCCTTCGATGTTTTACAAGAAGGGGCCATTGCCGAGTGACGCGTTGCTGCTCGAAATGGCCGACCATCCGCACGCCGTCGGCGTCAAGTATGCCGTGAACGAAATGCACGCATTTCGCAAGGTCGTCCTGGCCGACGGCGGTCGCATCGAGTGGCTCTGCGGTTCGGCCGAGCGATTCGCTCCGTTCTACATGCTGGCCGGATCGAGTGGATACACGACCGGAGCCGGCAACCTGTGCCCGCACCTAACGCTCGCCATGCACGCCGCTTTCATTGCCGATGAATACCAAGAAGGCCTGCGATTACAACAGATCATCCTGCCGATCGAGGACTACCGCGCCCGCGAGGGCGACAGTTATAACATCGCGATGCTGAAATTCGCGATGACATTGCTCGGTCAAGATTTCGGCCAAGCTCGCCCGCCGCAACGCCAACTGACTGCCGGCGAACGATCCGAGATCACCGCCATGGTGAATCTAATTCTCGCCGCCGAGTCAGAATTGCAGCACGAACTGACGAGCGTTGGATTGTCCAACGGTTAGCTTTCATCACTGGGTTTGAAGAATAGGAAATTCAAAAACTTGCAATTTGCCGATTGTTAAAGGTTCCTGACACGTTCCTGACACCTTTCCCCAACCAACAGGCTAGTGGGAAGCGTCAGCTTCCTGGTTGCGTCCATTCGACTTTCAATTCTGGTTCCATTGCTAGGTGCGGCTTGGGAGGCGCGGAGACTTTCAATTCGAAAGTCGTCCGTCGAAGCCAGGAAGCAAACGCTTGCCGCTAGCCTGAGTGAATGGGAAACGGTCTCTAACTTCGTCGCTTCGACAGGGAATGTACCGAAACCACCTGACGGAGTTGAGTCACGAAATAATGGAAAAATCGACTATCGTTTTTGGTCGCGCGCGGAGACAATTGTTGTGAACGGGCAGATTACTTTCTTATTGGTCGACGACTGACATGGATACAGCATTCCGCTTGACCGGAGACGCCCTGTGGCAACGAATGGAGCGAGCCGTGGAAAAAGTCCGTGAACGACTGGAACGCGCCGCCGCAGCGCTCGAGGGGGCCGGAATTCCGTACGCCGTGATTGGCGGAAACGCCGTCCGCGCCTGGGTCGCTCAGATGGACGAGGCGGCCGTGCGCAACACACGAGACGTGGACATCCTGCTGCGTCGTGACGACCTGCCGGCGGCAATCGAAGCACTCGAACGCGAGGGTTTTGTGTATCGGCATTTGGCGGGGATCGACATGTTTCTGGATGGCCCGGGCGCGAAAGCACGCGACGCCGTGCATATTCTCTTCGCCGGTGAAAAGGTTCGAGACGAATACGTACTCCCGGCTCCAAACGTCAACGAGTCGGAACCCAGCGATCGGTTCTCGCTGCTGAAATTGGAAGCGCTGGCACGCATGAAACTGACGTCGTTTCGCCGCAAAGACCAGATGCATCTTCTGGACATGCTGGACGTCGGCCTGATGGATCAATCCTGGTGCATACGCTTCCCAGTAGAACTCGCGTCGCGTCTGCAGGAATTGATCGATAATCCCGATGGCTAACTCAATCGCGAATGATTCCTTTTGAGAATCGGAATCAGTTTCATACTCAGTAGCCTTGCGGACCTTCAGCCTGCTGATTGAATCCCCACCGACCCCGTGTCGGTGGAAAAGTGACTTGCGAGCTACAGACTTCACGTAGCAATCGAGTCATAAATCCACCGACACGGGGTCGGTGGGGATTCAGTTCACAAAGTGGCGCTGTCAAATTCAGCTGAATGCCGACAGCGCCGATTGGCGCCGTATGTCCGATTTAATTTAATGTGCCACCGTCGGAAGTTTGCGGGGCGTGCGGATCCGGTATCCGAAATCGTGCAGTTCCATTCCCGCCGCCTCGTCGAAAGTGACCGTTGTTCCGCCGTCGTCGATCTCATTGGTAAACCGGCTGTAGACGACCGCCTCGTCGTCGGTGCGGCGGTAAATCACCGGCATCGGCCGCGGCACGTAGGGATCGTCGGGCAGCGACGTCAGATAGTGCGGCTGCAAGTCGGCAGCGCGCGCCGGGAATTCGTCGTGGTCGCGATAATACGCCTGGGCCGCCAGCGCAACCTGCAGACAGGCATTCCTGGCTTGTTGCCGATCAATGACTTCAAGGTGGTCTGAGATGAGTGACGACTGCGTATGGATCAGCTTCGAATGTTTGAGAACCTCGACCAATTCGTGTGCAGGAAGACGCCCCGCCGGTGCGGCACCAACCGCGGAATCGTCAAAAATGTCGCCATCAAGAATCGCTGGGCGATCGCGCCGAGGGTTGTCGACGAATACCAATAGATTGGCAGTCACGTGTGCCGAGAGTCGGCGGCTGAATTCGGGCTCGGCCATGAGCCAAGCTTCCCCTTTTGATCCCAGAGGTGGGTCCGTGGGAGAATTCGCGTACTCAGCCTCCATGTCGTCGTACGACCATTTGGCATACTCCTGCTGGGAAGCCAGATAATCCACTTTGACCGTCGTTGAAAGTTTTTCCATCAATCGAACAGACGCCTGAACTTCCGAAAGGAGCCCGAGCAACTCATCACTGGTCAGGTCCGGATGCTGCATCCACATTACTGCCGAGCGCGCTGATATCGCGAAATTGGATGAGCCAGTTAGACGATCCAACCAGGGCGCGTCACGCGTTATGAGACTGCTGTAGCGGAAGGAGGCCCGTAGCCAGGGGATCGCCTCAGCCGGTCTGCCGGTTTTCGTCAGCCGTTCGATTTCCATTTGACACCACAGCACCAGATCACGGCTCGGCCGAAATCTGGTGTGGTAGACCGGTTTTCCGATCTGGGCAATCCGTTCGATCTGATAGTTCTCTTTCTCGGTTGCCTCGCGCCACTTCTCTAGAGCGGGCCGGTTAAATTCCAGGTATTTGTTCAAATGATTGTCTGTAGCATCCCAGCCGTCGCTGAGGACTTCATCCAGGTATTCGTCAAAATCCACCTTGGCCACTTCTATCCACAGTGCGAACGCCTCTTCAAAGCCTGGAAAGGCGTTGTCTTCTTCCGGAATCTGCTTAAGGATCTGAGAGACCGCGAACGGATTGCCGATGTCGGGAACCTGCCAGAGCCGCCACAGGTGGTATGCCATCGGCATTAGGATGATCAGTACGATCAGAATCAATGCAATGGCGACCGACCACCGCAACTGTCGACTTAATTGCGAAGGGTTATGTCTGCGAAGTTGGCCGTCTTGCGATTCGTCATTGGGCATAAGCGAGAACTTACCAGACCGAATCTGAACTGCAAACAGTCAAAGCGCGCGTACCGTGCGCGAAACTCCGATGGGTACTCTTGCCCGTCTGGCTCAGTGTCAACGGGCAGGAGTAACCATCCTACGATTGGTTTCGTCGCTGTCGCCCGAGAGCATCAATGACTTACATCAATGGGCACCGACCACCTGGGCCTGCTTTTCTTCGCGGCGGCGGGTGACGACTTCTTCCTGGATGCCGCGTGGGACCTTGCGGTACATGCCGAATTCCATCGTGAACGAGCCTTTGCCCTGTGTCATCGATCGAAGCTCGTT
>CAUZVF010000528.1:0-5032 GCA_963582955.1 Planctomycetota bacterium | reverse complement strand
GCATCGCTGTCGGTCATGTGTCTGATGTTTCTGTCACACGGCTTTTTCGCCGACGATGACATCACGGCTTCCAATGAAATCGATTGGAGCTGCACAAGCTGGCAAGACCCTTTTCGCAAGGCTTTTTGGAATTCGCGTGGTTGGACGTTTGACAAAGACTCGATGCAAAGCGGCGTCAACGCCGAGTTTTCCGCTCAGTTCAAACGCGGCTATCGAAAACTGACGCTGAGCTTCGAAATCGAGCCGCTCGGTGGCCGCAGTCCATCTTCCTTCGTCGTGCGACTGGATGCTCCCAAGCAGGAATCCACGGTGACGATTGAATTGAAATCTGATCGCGTCGTTGTCTCAGAAGTTCGCGACAAGAAACGCCGAATCATTCGCCAAAAGAAGATGACCGTCGAGTTGCGAAAAGGCAAGCCGTTGCGACTGGCGGTCGCCGCCACCGGCAACCGTCTGATTCTCATTCTGAATGGCCGCCGGTTTCTCGTCTGTAACCAACCGGCGCACCAGTCAGGCCGCGATTTGCACTTTTCACTCGTCACACGCAAGTCGAAGTTTCGTGTGCGTAAACTGCGAATCGAAGGCGAATAGGCACGCCGAAAGCTGAGACTGCCGCTTTTGCAAGTGAGCGGAATGGCGCTAGCGGGAACCGTTAGGTTCCTGGCCCCCATCAACGGTTTCCCGAATGTTGCATCTAAAGTGAGTGGCATTGGGCAATCGCCCATCGGCTGATTTCATCAGCCGCGACGCGTTCGCGTCCGGTTCCTGCTGGTAAATCCTCATCGGCCGCTCGTCCAGCAAAGATTCACGGGAATTCCGTTGCCAGTGCGGCGGGCTCGTGTCCCAGCGCAATTAAGAGTGGATCGAATGGCCCACGTCTCGGACTAGAACGTGATGATCACGTCCGAGCCAATGGTGACTTGGCTTCCGGAAGTCCCGTCGTTGTATGGGCGAAACGTGGCCGAGCCGCCGGGAATGTTGGGGTTGCCGCGAACGTCGGACCAGTCCCAGCGAAGTTCGGGACGAATGGTCACTCGATCGTGTGGCCGCCAATTCAAACCAGCCGTCAAAGCGTAATAGTCGTTTCCCGTAAATGTGTTGCCACCGGGTATGAAGTTCACCGGAATTTGAATTCGGCTGCTGTTTTGGTCGCTAAACCATTCGAATCTCAAGCCGGCCGCCAGCGTGTCGTTGACGTCATAAATAAAGTACTGATTGACCCCATACCAAGTCGCGTCGGTAAAGTTAACGAATGCCGCTGCCGGGTTGATATTAACCGCCCCGCCTTGTTGGTCGCCATAATCGTGCTGCAAAATATATCGCAGCCGGTCGGTGACTTGGTGGGAGAATACCAAACTGTAATTGAATCGCTGTTCGTCAATTGGGTTTCCGGCATTCGCAAACGCGGTCAGGTCCTGGCCCGAAGTCATCGTCGCGGTTAGCGAAGTTCGGTCATCGTCGCGGTTAGCGAAGTTCGGTCATCGTCGCTCGTCCATTTCACTCCGCCCAGGAATCCGACGTGATGTCCGGGATGTTCCCAGTTGTCCCAGCCAGTCGTGATGGCTCCGTGAGCCGTGATGGAATCGGTCACATCCATGCTGGCCAATGCGCCCGAAAACGTGAACGGCTCGCCAAAAGTGTAAACATAAGAATGCGAATAGAAGAAGTTGTCGGGAGCGGCAAATCGCTCGACACCCATCGTCGAGTAAAAGTGTCCCAGCTTGATCGAAACGCCATTCGGCGACGCAATCTCAGCGTACATTTGCGGCATCGCCAAACCATAGAACCTCGGTTGGCCACCGTTCCAACGGCGGCTTGCGTTGTCGTGCTCCTCTAAACCCGGAACCGTGACGAACCGGAAGTCGGTACCGAACACCACATCGATGCGGCCACCGAAATCCCAATCACTTCCGTTGTGTTCGACAGGTTTTTCCAAATACAGGTACAACTGATTCAACTGGTATTCGTTGGCCCGGTCGTTGAAAAATTCGGGGTTATTCTGCCGGTTGGTCGGACTATCTGGGTTCCAGGTGAAGCCCTGTTCAACCCAGCCACCCATCCGTAGGCCATCGGTAAATGATCCCGCGGAATTGTCCGAGAAGAGATCGGCTTCTCTCAGCGATGACATCGAATCCGACATGTCTGCAACAGAATCAGAAATCGAATCTCCAACGTCATCAAATCTCCCTGCGAGATCGAGGTTCTGGCCGAAAGACGCCTCGGCCGAGAAGATGATTAGGAATGCCAAGACAAAGCATGTGAGTCCCATTCGGCGAGCATTCATATTCAACAACCACTTTGTGTTAGTGAATGAAAGAGTGTGATTCAACAAAGATCTGGAGCAGCAACCACGCGCCTGCAGCTAAGAATTTCTTTCTCATCGTCACTGCTAACCCCCGACACAACGCTGAATCAATCGCTACGACTGGATTCTCTGAATTTACAGGTGTAATCGTTACTCAGCCGACATAGTCCGATCGCTTAATGTAATCGGCAAAGTCTACCGGATGTCCGAGTATACTTAACACGCGAATCGATAAGTGCTTGTGTGAAGAACACACGACAAAGAATTGATATTCTTGCCAACACATATTCTTGCCATCGGTCGAATTTGGACAAGAAAACGAATGGCGGCTTTGGTTGCGGCTCCGCCGTGCTCACAATGATTCTGCCCCCATCATTCTGCCAATTCCGTCTCATCAGTGCGGCTTGTCGACAGAATCATTAGGGACAGAATCATATCCTCTGTCGGAATCACCGGGCGCCCATCATGGCAGGCGGCGTGAATTGCACGAGTTAAGTTGGTCCCGCGAGCCGAGCGGGACCTACTTTGCGCTGATCCATGAATTTGTCTGCAACTCGATTTCGCATCGAGCCCGCGCGAGCCGGAGATTCAACGATCAGCAAATCACTTGCGATTGGTGTCACGATGCGGCAAACTGAGAAGATTGCGGGATATGAGACGCTCTTAGCGGTTTTCGTCCGAATGCCGTTGTCCATTTTCATCTATTTCTACTGGAATCCAACTATGTCGCGACGCTCGGTTTCGTTCTTCTTCACCCTGTTTGCGACTTGTTTCGTGTCGGTCGCTCATGCGGCCGATTCGCAGGTACCCAAATCAAAACAAGCCGTCACCGACCTGAACATGGTCGACGAGGACTTCGAGTTTCAAGGTGAATACGCCGGTTTAGTCCTCACGGGTGAGCAAACATGGCAACCGATCGGATTGCAAGTCGTCGCGTTGGGTGATGGCAAGTTCCACGCGGTGGAAAATGCTGGCGGTCTGCCCGGAGCCGGTGGCCGAGGCCGTTACCGGTTCAAGATGGAAGGCCAGCGAGACGGCGATTCCGTCAAGTTCGTTGCCGAACCGTTACAAGTCACCGTTGTCGGCGGCCAAGCAAAGTTCTATCTGAACTCGATCGAAAAAGAGATCGCCAGCCTCAACAAAATCCAGCGAGTCAGCCCGACCAGCAACGCGCCGGCACCAGCGGGAGCGATTGTCTTATTCGACGGCACGAACACCGATCATTTCAAGAACGCCAAGAAGACGGAAGATGGCTTGCTGATGATGGGCACTCAAACGAAACGTGCCTTCAACAATTTCAAACTCCATTTGGAGTTTCGATTGCCGTACATGCCCCACGCACGCGGACAGGGCCGTGCCAACAGCGGTGTCTATCTCCAAAGCCGTTACGAAGTTCAGATTCTCGATTCGTTCGGCTTGGAAGGAAAGCACAACGAATGCGGCGGCCTGTATCGCGAGCGTCAGCCGGATCTCAACATGTGCTTCCCGCCGCTGAGTTGGCAGACCTACGACATCGAATTCCACGCCCCGAAATTTGACAAGGACGGAGCGAAGACTGACAACGTTCGCCTGACAGTGCGGCACAACGGCGTGCTGATCCATGACAACTTTGAACTGCCGAAGAAGACGGGCGGCGGCAACCAAGAAGGCCCGCAGCCGCTCCCAACTAAACTACAGGACCACAACAATCCGGTCGTCTTTCGAAACATCTGGTTGGTCGAACTCGATGACCTCGGTCGGAGCATGCCGAGCGAGTCGGCGACCGAGATGATGGCGTGTGACTGTTGCGAAACGCGCCATCCGAAATTCTGCCCGCTGCGGTGGCTGGGCTCGTTTCTGAGGAATCTGAATGGCAACCGGCCCTGTCGCTAAGGCGAGCGGCAAATGAGAATTCACCAAGGGATGCTGGCAGCATCCGCCACGTGGCCAGACGTTTGGGGCAAAGGCAGGGCGCCAGTCGGTCAGCGGTGCGACAAGCTTGATGGGAAGCCGCCCGACGGCATCGGAGCTGACGACCAGGGCCGGTCGCGTTTTGTGGATCTCGGTGCCGATGGTGGGGTCGAGATTCACCAACCAGATTTCGCCGCGCGTTGGCGAAACGCTACTGGTCGACAAGATCCCCTCCTTGCCAATCCTGTCGCTGCTTGACCTCGGCCGGCGACTGGTAGTAGTCCGTCATTTTTTCCGCCTGATCCGCCATGCGCCGGCGTCGTTCCTCAAGCGGCAACCTCATGAATGCTCGTCGCTCGTCAAGCGTGAGACCCTGCTCGGTGGTTTTTGCATCTGAACTGCTCATGCCGTTAGCGTACGTGCTGGTGAAACACGGGGCAAGTCGAACTCGGAAGATGTTCCCGCAACGGGTCCATACACCCTTTCCGCCACTTCGGCGTATGAGTTTCTTGTCAAGAGTGAAAGCTGATGTGGTGCCGTGAGGTGGTAGCAGTTAACTTGTTCGCCTCCTTTTCAGATTCCCCCGTGCGTGCTTCGCTGGGTCCCCCGTGCTTCATTATCCGACTCCCAACAACTTGCAGGCCTGCTCGTATTCCGATGCCCGTGGTTGTCCTTTCGGTGGTAGCCGTACATGCTGGCCGTGACGCGAGCCAGGGCGACCAGATGGCGCCAGCGGAAAGCGGGGCGAGTCGCCGCGAACTCTTCGGTCACGGTGCGATAGTATTTCTCGCTGTGAAGCCGGCCGTCTTCGCTGACCGCAAAGCGGAGCATCAAGTC
>CAUZVF010000527.1:0-5034 GCA_963582955.1 Planctomycetota bacterium | reverse complement strand
ATCAACCCGTACAGAAGATCGACGGCGAATGGAAGGTTGCCGACAAGTGGTTCCTGTCGCTGGCGGGATTGAAATCGGGCGACGCGATGATTGAATCGGAAGTCCGATTGCCATTCGCGTCAGCCGGCGTGAATCGAGTCGATTTCGGTGACGGGCGGCAGTATGTCATGACGTCGCCGCGTTCGACCGTGCGTCGATCCGCTGCGCCGGCCGGCGTTCCACCGTTCATCCGGACCCATACCAAGTCGGTTACATTCTATTACAAATCTCCGGAGCCCGAACTCGGCATCAGAATGCTGAACGATCTGCTGAGGGAAGAAAACCTCGGTCATCACTGGTTCGCGAACAGGCAGCATGTGCTGGACCTGATCTCGGCACAGCTTGGTGACATTGCGCACGGCCACGCCAGGATCGTCCGCCAGAGCGAGTCTGCCTTTGGTGACGCACCGTTGCCCGGACGGCGCATCATCGCCAAAGCTCTGATGAACTGTGGTGACAAAGCGACGCTCGAGAAAATCACAACATGGCTGACGGACGCGGCCAATGCCGAACTGGTCCCGCAGCTCGAGGCGTTGCAACGGTACCTGCGGGACGTGGATCGAACGCACGTCCGTGACCGGCCGGCGCGAATTCCCGGCGACGTCGATTTCTTGTGGACGAATTTCTTCATCACCGGCGAGTACGCGCCGGTGTCCCGGATACTTGACGTGTTCGATCTGCCCGAAGACCCGAAACATGATCAGTTGAAACGCGTCGCACGATTCTCGCTGGAATCGAACCTGCAGCAGCACTGGTCGAGATTGTGGAGAAGAACAAAAAGGAACGGCCTGCAGGCAGCCGCAAGGTCATTGGCGAGCTGATTCTCCGATTCCCGAACGACGAATCGAAACAGTCGAAATATGATCCAAACGCCCATGTCGAATGCTGCTGCTGTCGTGCGTCGTTTTCCTCACTACGCCGATTCGCGCGAGCGAAAAACCGAACGTGCTGTTCCTGGCCGTCGATGACATGAACGACTGGGTCGGTTTCCTCGGCGGCTACGACGGGGCTGATGCCTTCCAGCAACGGCATCTACAACAAAGGGCAATGGTGGAAGCCGCATCGGCCTGATGTGAATGGCACCAAGTTAAGGAATTTCTGGGCGCATCAGCCGCCACGAGTGTCCGGTTCCTGCTCCGGGGAGACAACCGGACGCTAGCGCGTGGCGGCTGATAGGCGGTCACAATCCCTTAACTTAGTGCCATTCCGGCCTGATGTCGTAACGATTCCTGTCCATTTCCGCAAACATGATTATGAAGCTGCGGGCGCGGGCAAGATCACGGCCAGGTTCGTCGTGGTCTCTACATAGCGACTTGTCGTCACGATTCGTCACAACGAAAAGATCAAGACATTTTATCAACATCTGAAGTCCAAAGGCAAAGAATCGAAAGTGGCGATCGTCGCGTGCATGCGCAAGTTCATCACGATCCTGAACTACTCGTGAAGACAGACCAACTATGGCAAACCAAAACGAGCTCATTCCGACTTCCCGAAAGGAATTCAAAAATGTGTTTGAATCAGCGATTGACAATTGTTAAGACCGTCGCTGACCCCAGCGAACAGCCGGCGATCCTCGTGCCGTTCACGTTGCGTTCAGGTTGGGTTCGTATAATCGGGGCCAGCCCAACATCGGATTGGGAAATCTCAAAATCTCTTTGGAGCCGAAACATGAAGGTTCTCACGGTTTCTTTCGCAGCCGCCGCGTTGGCGGCAACGGTCCTTTATTCACAGCAGCCGCAAGGCGGGCGACCTGGGCCGCCACCGCGACCACCTCGTGACGCGTTTTTTCAGCTATTTGACACTGACAATAATGGCGAGATCTCGATGAAAGAGATTGACGCTGCCGCGGCGATCTTGAAGAAACTTGATCGCGACGGCAATCACGTACTGACTCCCAATGAGTTGCCGCGCCCGCCTCGACCCGGCAACGACCGACGACCGCCGCGCGCTGGTGATCGCCCGCCGCGCCAGAATGATCGTGATCAGGGTGCGCAACGTCTTCGAAATGCTCCGCGCGGAACAGTCGTGTTCATTGGCGGATACGAAACCGACCCGCGGGATCGTGGTCGACCCGTCTCGCTGATTGCCGCCGCGCTCGGCGTCAAACCGGGAGTTTTTCGTAATGCGTTCAGCCGCGTTAATCCCGCTCGAGGCGGCGAACCGACGCGTGAACAAGTTCAGGCCAACAAAAAAGTGTTGTTGGATGCTTTGGGTAAATATGGCATCACGAACGACCGGCTGGACACCGTTTCCAATTACTATCGATATCAACGTGGTCGGGGCGAAGTCTGGCGACGATCGCCCGCCAGTGCGAAGGCCGTCATCAAGGACGGCAAAGTGGCCGGATTTACGATTACCAATGCAGGTGCCGGATACACAACTCCGCCGACGGTGCGCGTTGCCGGATATGGTGACGTCCAGGTCAAGGTCGCCATTTCCTTCAGCAAGGAATTCAAGACGAACGGCAGAGTGACAGCGCTGAGTGTTGTAGAATGATCTGATAGAACCTGAAGGACGTTTCATGTAATGGAATTGTTTAACGGTAAGCCGAGGGCGACGGTGTTTCAAGACGCGCAGTCGCCTGCGGCTTGCCGTTAAACAATCGAATGAAGCCGGACCAGAAGCCGCGAATCAAACGAGTACCGCGTGTGCGAGTGTTGGTGATCGAAGACGAACCGGATTTGCTGCGCGGACTTTGTCAGGTTCTGCGGGAGGAAGGTTATGCCGTCGACGCTGCCGCCGATGGCGAGGATGGTTTGTACAAGGCAAAGGCGTGGGACTACGACGCCGTGGTGCTCGACTTGATGCTGCCCAAGTTGAGTGGTTTTGCGCTGTTGACGGATCTCCGCAAGCAGAAAACGACACCCGTTCTGATTCTCACAGCACGGGATGCGGTACAAGATCGAGTCACGGGACTCGACACGGGCGCCGACGATTACCTGGTGAAGCCGTTTCAACTGGCCGAGCTAAAAGCGCGGCTGCGAGCGTTGATTCGTCGCAGCGCAGGCCAAGCCGATCCCGTGATCGAAGCCGGTTCGATCATCGTCGATACAGCGGCTCGTCGCGTAACGCGCGATGGCCGGTCGGTGACGCTTACCTCGCGCGAGTATGGACTTGTCGAGCTGTTGGTTCTGCACCGAAACACGGTCGTGACGCGAACCATGATCAACGACCATCTCTTTGACGAGAATCACGATTCGCTGTCCAACCTCGTCGACGTTTACATCTCACGGCTTCGCGCGAAACTTGGAAAGGACTTCATCACGACTCGGCGCGGCGAAGGGTACATCGTCGATGTTTAAGTCACTCCGCTGGCGGATTCAGATCTGGCACGCAATCATTCTGGCGGCGGTGATCGTCGCCTTTGGCACGGCCATGTACCTCCAGCAGCGACAGTCGCGGTATCAGACGATCGATAATGAACTATCGGCTGCCGTCGAAGTGCTGGTGGGCAAACTACAAGCGGCCCCGCCCGCGACATTGCAGGCATTGTTGCGCGGCGATGATCGCGATCTCGATCGTTCGACTTCCAGACAAGACGTCTTCGCCCGTGATCTGCGAAAGTTGCACGCTGACCTGCACGTGCCGAACACGTTTGCCCGTCGCGGAATTCGCCACGAGCACGAAGCGCCGTATTTCGTCATCTGGCGAGACGATGGCACAGAAGCAAAGACCTCGGACTTGTTTGTCTCGGTTCCGCTGCCACCGTCGATCGATGAGAAATTCCGTGATAATCACCGGCCCCGATTTCGCGATCGTGGCACGTACCGCGAAGCGTATGCGCCGGGACCGCCGGGCACGTTCGTACTCGTGGGCAGATTCATTGAGCCGGACTTACGTGATCTTCGCAATTTGCTGCTGTTGCTTGCCGGAACTGGAGTTATCATCTTCACGCTGGGTCTGGGCGGCGGCTGGCTGTTGTCGCGCGGTTCGGTTCGACCGATCGAAGCAATCAGCCAGGTTGCCGCCGACATCTCGGAACGCAATCTGTCCGACAGAATCGATGCCGCCCGTATGGACACGGAATTTGCCGACCTGGCTCAAACGCTCAACGAGACCTTCGCTCGGCTCGAATCCGCGTTTGCGCAGCAACTGCAATTTACGGCCGACGCATCCCATGAACTCCGCACGCCTTTGTCGATCGTTCAGATGCATCAAGAGCTGGCGCTTTCGAAAGAGCGCACTCCGGACGAGTACCGCGAAGCCCTCGAAACATGCCAGCGCGGCACGACGCGAATGAACTCACTCGTCGAGTCGCTTCTTACCTTGGCGCGGTTGGATGCCGACGGTCTGGCCCTGACAATGAAACCGGTCGACGTTGCTACGGTCATCGCGGCAAGCATGGATCACGCTCAGCCGCTGGCCGATGCGAAGCAAATTGCCATGTCCGCCGATCCAAGCCAGGCAATTGTCAACGGGGACCGAGAGCGGCTTGGCCAAGTTGTCACGAACTTACTGACGAACGCGATCGCCTACAGTCCATCTGGCAGCCGTGTCAGCGTCTCGTTGGAGCAAAATGACGGCGAAGTGATCGTTTCGGTGACGGACTCCGGCGTCGGCATTCGGGCAGAAGACCAAACGAATATCTTCCGTCGATTCTATCGAGCCGACAAAGAACGATCACGAGATTCAGGCGGAAGCGGACTTGGCTTGTCGATTTGCAAGACCATTGTGGAAGCTCACGGCGGGAGCATTACGCTCCAAAGTGAGCCCGGCAAGGGAAGCGTCTTTCGGTTCACAATTCCGGAAAAAGGCGTATAAAGTCCCCGTTTCGATCCTCGAATGAGGAGCAACTTTCGTGCGAGTATGGTGTTCTTGATGGCGGGCAGCTTCGGTATTATTCCGCAACCATGCTCTCACGCTGCCATGCCTCGTCCTCCTCGAATCCAACTCGCCGGTGCGAACTACCACGATCGTCACACGGGGCGACGGATGGCAAAAGCTGTTTCACGACAGAGGGCTACGAACGATTTACCACGGGGCTTGAGCAGGGAC
>CAUZVF010000526.1:0-5034 GCA_963582955.1 Planctomycetota bacterium | reverse complement strand
TTTAAAGACGGCAACCGTGTCAACCCGATCGATGCCTTTATCCTGCGCATGCTTGAGCGTCACGATCTGGATCCCGCACCCGCGGCTGATCGAAACACGCTGGTACGGCGAGCGTACGTTGATCTGCTCGGTCTGCCGCCTGCTCCAGAACAGGTGGAGGCGTTCGTCAATGATTCGTCTACCGACGCTTGGCCGAATTTGATCAACCGCTTACTAGAGTCTAAGCATTACGGTGAACGCTGGGGCCGGCATTGGTTGGACGTGGCTCGATATGCCGACTCGGGCGGCTACGAAACCGACATCTATCGCCGCAACGCTTGGCGCTATCGCGATTACGTCGTGAAGTCGTTCAACGACGACAAGCCTTACGATCGCTTTGTTCAGGAACAGATCGCGGGCGACGAATTTTGGCCGGATAATCTCGATCTCGATCCAAAACGTGTCTACAAAATTACGAAGGCTCAGCAGCAGCATCTCGAGGCGCTGACCGGTACGGGCCTCTACACGCTCGGACCATTGATTCATGAGTCCCGGCTCGACGCGCGGCGGCTGCACTACGAGACGCTGACCGATTGGGCCGACACAACCGGGTCGGTTTTTCTCGGGCTCACTTTTGGCTGCGCGAGGTGTCACGAACACAAGTTCGATCCTATCACACAGACCGATTACTTCGCGATGCAGGCAGTTTTTGCCAGCAGCAAGGAAGTTGAAGTCTCGCTCATGACCGCGATGGAGATTGGCGACACGCGGCAGGCGTACCCTCGAATTCTCGCGATCGACGAGGCAACGAAACGGTTTCGGCTTTACGACCAAAAGGTGGCCGGCCGCAAGCTGACGGCGGAAGAAGCCGCCCACCGGCAGAAGCTGCTGGAAGACATCGCGCACAAAGTGTTGGCGTTGCCGGCAGGGGCGGCGTCGGTGCCGGGCACTAAGTACGATGGACTGATGGAGATCCCGAAGGTCACCGTCCTGGGTCACGAAAGCGCGGCGCTGCTGAAACCAGTCCACCGATTGGGACGCGGCGAACTTTACAAGATCAAGGAGAAAGTCGAGCCTGCTCTGCCGGGATCGCTTGCTAAAGCGACGGGGACAAAGAAAGAACTGCCCGGGCCGTTCGGCAGCCGCAAAGCATTGGCGCTGTGGTTGACTCGGCCGGATCATCCCCTGACCGCGCGCGTGATGGTTAACCGGATTTGGTATTGGCATTTTGGGCGCGGTCTTGTCGCGACGCCAAACGACTTTGGCGCGATGGGGCAGCCGCCAACGCATCCCCAGTTGCTCGATTGGCTGGCGACTGAATTCGTCGCGCGCGGCTGGAGCGTCAAGGAAATGCACCGGCTGATTATGACGTCCGCGACGTATCAAATGTCGAGCCAGCACACGCCGAAAAAGGCGCTCACGGTCGATCCCGAGAACAACTACCTGTGGCGGATGAATCGTCGACGTCTGGAAGCGGAAGCGTTGTGGGATGCGGTGCATGCCACGGCGGGGACAATCAATTTGAAGATGGGCGGAAGGCCGGTTGTTCCGCCGCTGGCTGAGGACGAAATTGCGTCGCTACGCGACTCGTTTCGCTGGCCTGTTTCCGCCGATCCGGCCGAGCACACGCGCCGCGGGATGTATATCCTCGTGCTGCGAAACTTTCCGTTCCCGATGTTTGCGGTCTACGATGCGCCCGTTTCATCAGTCAGTTGCCCCACCCGCGATGTCACGACTGTTGCTCCGCAAGCGCTCTGGAGTTTGAACAATCGATCGGTCTACACTCAGGCGAAAGCGTTTGCTGACCGCGTTCGCAAGGAGGCTGGAAAGAAGCCAATCGATTGGGTCGACCGGGTTTGGATGATTGCCTTGGCGCGACATCCGACCGAGACCGAGACGCGCGAAGCGGTCGCGCTCATGGAGACGTTGAGCCGACCCGAGTCCGACACGCCCGTTGATGCTCTGGCGCAGTTGTGCCTCGGCGTCTACAACCTGAACGAGTTTGCTTTCGTTGATTGAGCATGAACCACAACCGACAACACATGATGCTGAGCCGTCGTGAGATGCTCCGCAAGTCTAGTTTTGGTTTCGGAGCAATCGCTGCTGCCGAACTGCTCGCGCCCGATTCGCGAGCGGCGGCCGACAGCCCGCTCGCCCCGAAACGGACTGATTTTCCGGCAAAAGCGAAGCAGGTCATCTTCATCTTTCTGCAAGGCGGACCGAGTCACATTGAGACATTCGATCCCAAGCCCGAGTTGAAAAAGTGGGACGGTAAATTGCTCCCCAACAGCTTTCGTGAATTCGACCTGGCGCAAACGAACACGGCTGACGGTAAGCTGATGGGGCCGATCTTCCCGTTCCACAAACGTGGCGATTCGGGGATCGAAATCTCGACGCTCTTTCCGCTGATCGCCAAACACGCCGACAACATGGCGGTCATCCGGTCCTGCTACCACGAGTCTTTCATTCACGGCGCGGCGGTGACGATCATGTCCAGCGGCACCGTGCTACTCGGCCATCCCAGCGTCGGCGCGTGGGTCACCTATGGCCTGGGGAGCGAAAGCGACAACCTGCCTGGCTATGTCGCGATGACCGACGAGGCGTTCACGAACGGCGTCGCCTGCTTCACGTCGGGATTCCTTCCGGCGATTTATCAAGGCACGCATCTACGGACCGAAGGCGCGCCGATCATGAATCTCACGCCGCTGAAAGAACTCGCGGGCGGCCGTCAGCGGACACTGATCAACCAAATCAACCAGTGGAACGCCCGGCATCGCGACAGCCGCCGCGGCGACAGTCGTTTGGACGCGCGGATCGCCAACTACGAACTGGCGTTTCGTATGCAAACGGCCGCGCCCGATCTGATCAACATCGCTGACGAAACGAAGGCGACGCGCGACTTGTACGGTATCGATGCCGACGAGACGAAAAAGTTCGGCGGCATGTGCTTGTTAGCCCGCCGTATGGTCGAACGTGGCGTGCGATATGTCCACCTGGCCAGCAGCGGATGGGATGCGCACGGCGACTGCAAAGGCAATCACGAGAGCAACGCGAAGAAAGTTGACCGCCCGATTGCCGGTCTGCTGTCGGATTTGAAGCAGCGCGGGTTGCTCGACGAAACGCTTGTCGTCTGGGCTGGTGAGTTCGGCCGCACGCCGATCATGCAAGGCAATCGTGGCCGTGATCATCATCCGTACGGATTTAGCGCCTGGATGGCCGGCGGCGGGATTCGCGGCGGGCAGGTGATCGGGGCGACCGATGAGTTCGGTTTTCACGCCGTCGAGGATCGCGTCCACGCAAACGATCTGCATGCTACGATGTTGTCGCTCTTGGGACTCGACCACGAAACACTCACGTATCTCTTCGAAGGCCGCGAACGGCGGTTAACGGATGTCGGGGGCAGCTACGACCTGTTTCGCCGACTGGTGGGCTGATGCCGGCCGCAGACACACCCGACAGTGACGGCCTCGTTTCTGTGAGAGTAGGAGATTCTTTCATGAGACCATTTCAGTACAACCGCGTGTGCTGGATAAGCGATTTTTGAGTAAACGCTGCACAGAAGAATTCAACGGTTTTCAAACGTGGCCGCCGTGAAGCGACGCTACGCTAAGAACGTATGGGCCGTCCATTTTTGAATTTCCAGTACGTCGGCGGGATGTTTCAGGCGACTGGCGCGCACGATTGGCGCGAAGATCGAACGATCGAAAAATGAACCAGACGACAAAGCAAATCGTCACCCAAGTCAAAACTGGATGAAAGAACGCAGTGCGATTTCCGCCTACGCTCACGATCAGCATCTGGTGAACCTGGACTGCCCCCATTTGTCCGCTCGTATTCCATTAACAGAAAAGTCGCGCAAGCTGTTAACTGCTTTGTCCGTTTTCAGGTGGTGCTGGCCGGTGATCACTTTGGCAACGGCGCTCAGCGACCCTCGCGTGTTATTCTGGTCTGTGCTCCGGCAGTCAGTGGTGCGATCAGCGTCAACAGGATGGTCAGCAGCCTCCACATGGGGGATTCCTTTACTCGATTGCGAAACTGTTCGTGTCAGGTACTCACCAGTAAACTGACTCATGTACCATCACCACAACCGTCGCGGCGTTTCTTCGCAAGGTCGATTCATGATAGGCACCAAATTCTCGTCGATCGCCCTCTCTTGGGTGGCGATGCTGTTCAATCAAGTGATTGCTGCGGAAAAAACTCAGCCAAACTTTGTCATCATCATGGTTGATGACATGAGATACGAAGGTGTCAGTTGCTTTGGCAACCCGTATTTCAAGACTCCGGAAATCGATCGACTGGCAACTGAGGGAATGCGGCTGACCGATTTCCATTCATCTGGAACAGTCTGTTCGCCAACTCGTGCCGGATTGCTGACCGGACGGTATCAGCAACGCGCGGGGATTGAAGCGGTGATTCATCCGCATGCGACTCATCCCGAACACCGCAAGGGATTGAAGCCGGGAGAGACGACGTTTGCCGAAGTTCTTAAGCAAGCCGGTTACTCGACGAATTCATCGGTTACCACAGCGGAAACATCGACTTTGTCAGTCACGTTGGCGATCACAACAAACATGACTGGTGGCACGGCGGGAAAGAAACTCACGAGGACGGATACAGCACTCATCTCATCAACAAGTACACGATCGACTTTGTTCGTCGTCATGCGAAGTCAGAGAGGCCGTTTTGTCTTTATGTCGCTCACGAGGCGATTCATAACCCGGTTCAGGTGCCGGGGGACGCTGTTCGGCGAACGGAAGCGAAATGGGATCGCTGGAAGTGGCAAGAAGTCACGACCAAAGAGCGGATCGAAAAATACCGCGGCATGACCATGCCGGTCGATGCAGGCATCGGTGCGTTACGCCGGACATTGATTGATCTTGGAATCGCGAAGAACACGCTGGTGCTGTTCTTTTCGGACAACGGACCATCCCGAGACTTCCCCAGCGGCAGTCCCGATCTGCGTGGCGGAAAGGGCTCAGTCTACGAAGGCGGTCACAAAGTTCCCGCGATCGCTTGGTGGCCGGGGAGAATCAGACAAGGTTCGGTTTCGAGCGA
>CAUZVF010000525.1:0-5037 GCA_963582955.1 Planctomycetota bacterium | reverse complement strand
ATTCGCGTGAGTTTATGGAGTTCCATCGAACTTCAAAGCATTAAGAAAGTGTGTGGAAAGACTCTTTTGGCGATGCCCGAAAGAGGCATTTTTGCGTACGTAGAGGGCCAGGAACCTCACGGTTCCCGCTAGCCTGATGTTGTGGCGCAATTCACACATGTGATCAGTAGATCACTGCGACTCAACCACAGCGGACAGGACGGTTGGCGACACTCTCGAGAAACAACCGTAATTAAGCCATTGACGATCAGATTCAAAGCGGTACCATACGGCTGCTTTACCCATAACAAACTCGATCCTCTGCTGGATCGAACCACGCACATCGACAGGAGGTTGCTGATGCGTGTCTATGGACTGATCCCCGCGCGATTGCAGTCGTCTCGTTTACCCCGCAAATTGCTGCTCTCGGAAACCGGCAAGCCGTTGCTGCAATACACATGGGAGGCCGCCTGCCGAGCGACTTCGCTGGCGGGAGTCATCATCGCGACCGACAGCCCCGAGATTGTCGACGCCGTGTCGGAATTCGGCGGCCGATGTGAACTGACGGGCGAGCATCCCAGCGGAACTGACCGAATTGCCGAGGTTGTCCGACGAAGCTGCCTGGATGCCGATGCTGTCGTGAACATTCAGGGGGATGAGCCGGAAATTGACCCATCGAACATCGACGCCGTCGTTGCCGCATTGGCCGCCGACCCGAATTCCGAAATGGCCACACTGGCGACACCAATTCTCGATCGTCGTCAGTTGGAAGATCCTTCGTGTACCAAAGTTGTGATCGCCGAGGATGGCCGAGCCCTCTATTTCAGCCGGCTGCCGATCCCATTCTGCCGGGACCAATCCGTTGACGATGTGCTGCCAACCAACATCCTCACCACAGCACCGGAAACGTCGGAATCCAGACATGGAGCAGCAGGGCCGAACGAACTGCCTGGGCGGCTGACGGGGGAATCTCCGTGGTTGTTGCACTTGGGGATTTATGCGTATCGGCGGGATTTCCTGCTGAAATTGACCGAATTGCCTCCGTCGCGACTCGAACGGTTAGAGAAACTGGAACAATTGCGAGCGTTGGAAGTCGGTGCCACGATACAAGTTGCGACGGTCACCGATAGATCGGTTGGCATCGATACGGCGGATGACTATGCTCGATTTGTGGAGCGGCGACGGCAAGATGCTGCTTGAGAATAAAGTTAATCCAGCCGGACAGTCGGTTGATGTAATCTCCCCGCCGACCCCGCGTCGGTGGGAAAATGACTTGAAAGGTACCCGAATTGGCGTAGCACCGAAGTCACGTTTCCACCGACGCGGGGTCGGTTGGGGGGCATTAACTCGACACCCTGCGGTGTTCGAACGGGAATAGGATTCCAAATCGAATTATGACTAAACATATTTTCGTAACAGGTGGAGTTGTCAGTTCTTTGGGAAAGGGACTGACTTCGGCGTCAATCGGGATGTTGCTCGAGCAGCGCGGGTTACGCGTTCGCATGCAGAAACTGGATCCGTATCTCAACGTCGATCCGGGCACGATGAGTCCCTACCAACACGGCGAGGTCTACGTTCTCGATGACGGTTCCGAAACGGATCTCGACTTGGGTCATTACGAACGCTTCACGAACAGCCCGTTGTCGCGGCATTCGAATTACACGACCGGTCAGATTTATCTGGCCGTGATCGAGAAGGAACGCCGCGGCGAATACCTCGGTAAGACCGTTCAAGTTGTCCCGCATGTGACGAACGAGATTAAGCAGGCGATTCGCAGCCTGGCGGGGCCGGACGTTGATGTCGTGATTACCGAACTCGGCGGAACGGTTGGCGATATCGAAGGCCAGCCGTTTCTGGAAGCAATCCGGCAAATTCCGCTCGATATCGGCAAGGACAATTGCCTGTTCATCCATCTGACGCTGGTGCCGTATCTGAAAGCGGCCCGCGAACTGAAAACGAAACCAACTCAACACAGCGTCGGCCAGCTTCGTGAGATCGGAATTCAACCCGATATCCTCATCGTTCGAACCGAGCGTGCTCTTGGCCAGGAAAACATCGACAAGATCGCTCTGTTTTGTAACGTCGAAACTCGGGCCGTGATCGAAGAGATTGACAAAGAGTTTTCGATCTATGAAGTCCCGGAAGGTCTGGTGGAACATGACCTCGACCAGTTAATCGTCGACAAGCTGGGACTCGACGCGATGCAGTTGGACATCAGTGAATGGCGTGAAATGTTGCACCGGCTGCGCAATCCCGAACACGAAGTGCGAATCGCCGTTGTTGGCAAGTACATCGAGCATCACGATGCCTACAAATCGATTTACGAATCGTTGGATCACGCCGGCATCGCTCATTCCACCCGCATTTCGGTAACTCGCATCGAGGCCGAAGAGTTGGAGACCCAAGGCCCGGAATTGCTGCTGAGCGGTGTTGACGGAATTTTGGTTCCCGGCGGATTTGGAATGCGGGGCATTGAAGGCAAAGTTCAAGCGGTTGGTTACGCGCGAGAGTGCGAGATCCCGTATTTCGGAATCTGCCTCGGCATGCAGTGTGCCGTCATCGAGTTCGCTCGCAACGTACTTCATTTCGACGACGCGAACAGCACCGAGTTCGCCAGCGACACCGAGCATCCCGTCATCTGCATGTTGGAAGAGCAAAAACGGATCACGTACAAAGGCGGCACAATGCGGCTCGGCGCGCAGCCCTGCACAATTCGAGACGAATCCCGCGCGGCCGAGTGTTACGAAGAGAAAAACATTTCAGAGCGGCATCGGCATCGTTACGAATTCAATCCCGAATACCGCAACGATTTCTCGGCGTCAGGGATGGTCGCAACCGGCACCAGTCCGGACGGAAACCTTGTCGAGATTGTCGAAATCACCGGCCACCCGTGGTTTGTGGCGGTGCAGTTTCATCCCGAATTCAAGTCAAAGCCCAACGTTTCGCACCCGCTGTTCCAAGGCTTTGTCGAAGCTGCACTGCAACGGCACCACGAACGAGTTCAGATGCCGCTGTAACCTGCTTCGCGCACGCACGGCGTTTTTGTTCTGAACAGAATGGTGCAAAGGGTTTCTTGGAGGACTATTTCCTCGGTATCAAGCGGTCGATTTTCTTGACACGATAACTGGGTTTGCCAAAACGATCCGGCACTGTCGTGTCGATTCGGCCATAGACAAGAACAACGTCGTCGGTCTTTAGGAATTTCAGATTTGGATGGTCAATCAACGTCAGATCGCCGCCATACGAGTCGCCGGAATCCGGGTTTAAGCTATAGATGATGTGCCAGGATTTGTCTTGCTCGTTAAAGTCGACGACTCCACGTAGCCAACCATACTTCTTGGACTCATAAGCGTACGGATTTGGGCGCGTGGATAAATCTTGTTTCTCATCAGCCAATGTCTTGGTTGAGGAAACTGATTTCGTCAGGACTGGTGCCGCGAAATCTTCGTCGGCCATTGGCTCGCCCAACGTGACGGAATTATCGGCCACGTCAAACTCTTGTCGCGCCAGCGAGGGATCGGTTGCTTCACCAGTTCGCTGTGATGATTCAAACGGCGAAAATTCTTCAGCCTCGCCCTGATTCGCGGACGGCAATGCACCGCCACGGCCGCCATTGGGATCTTGATAATCGGGAACAGTATTTTCCTTCGGCCGTTCGAACACTTCGGCACCCGGAGCTGGGCCACTCTTTGAATTCTGCCATTGCTGCGGCTGCACAATTTGAGTCGGTTGTTGCGAGGGCGAGGTCTGAGTGTTGAAGTCTCCCGGAGCAATGTAAGCACCCGTGGGCGACTGCATTATCGCACCGCCAGGAGCGACGGTTGCCGGTGGCATTCCGCCGTACGGGGACATGTAATTGCCGCCGTAGCCGTAGGGATTGTAAGAATAACAACCGGAAACACCGGCCAGCAGCATGACGCCGGCCATCAACACAATTGCCGGGTGCTGTTTCGAATGACGGCAAGACGTCCCGAAGGCAAAGAGAGAAGGATTCCGTTCCATTGCGGGGGTCCTCGTGGCTGAATGGATGGATTTGATTTGACCGCCGAAGAACCGATCGAAGATCGATCCGGGCATCATGCCCACGCGTGCGGGAACCGCGTTTGAATGGAGCCCCCCAGTCAAGCGGGGCGGATTCTAAGGATTCAACGGACCATGTCCAGACCGCTTTCGCACATCGCGGCAGATCCCGGCAGATCGGCCCACATGGCCTTCAAATCTGCAAATCTGATCTTGAGTTATCTCGTAGGATTCGATATCTACCGCCCGCTCATTTCTCTTGAAGTCTTTCCACTTCGCCCACCATCCCATTCTCACTCTTCGACCGCCGCACGAATCCTACGTCCGGTAGGGAGGATCGCCCGATGCGCACACCAACGCCGATCGGCTTGGCGCCCCACAGCTTCTTGACGCGCCGAATGTTCGATTTCCTGCCAAAAACATCGCCATTCCCGCGGCAACTGCTCGTGATTACGCTACTTGCCGTCTTCGCGGGAGTCTCGAATGCAGAGACGCGGAAAAGGAAATTCCCGTACAAGGCAACGATTATCAAAACCGACGCGTTCGCACGTAGCGGTCCGGGGCGGCGGTACTATCCAACCAGCCGGTTTCGCAAAGGTCAGCAAGTAACTGTCCGCCGGCACGATTTGGGTGGGTGGTACATGATCGAACCGCCGACCGGCAGTTTCAGTTGGATTCGCAGCGAATACATCCAGCGTAAAGCCGGCAACCGCGGAGTTGTGACGGAAAACGGCATCGTGGTCCGTGTTGGAAGTCAGTTTGGCAACGAACATAGCATCGAACAGCGCCGGCTCTCGATCAGTGACGACGTCGAGATCATTGGCGCGAAGACACTGAACTCGGATGGCCGTTCGATCCAAATGTATAAAATCAAACCTCCCGTCGGAGAATATCGTTGGATAAAAGGCGCTTCAGTCCTTGCCGTCGGCGAATCGCCGCGAAAGATGCCGTCGAACAATGCCTTCATTACGCAGAACTCGAAGAATGCTGACATTGAATCGGGTCCGTTTCGAAAACGCGATCGCCCAACCGCGACGG
>CAUZVF010000524.1:0-5037 GCA_963582955.1 Planctomycetota bacterium | reverse complement strand
CAACGAACTCGCTTATGTGTGGAATTGCTGGTGGTAGTTGGAGCGGTCACGCAAGGCCGTTGAGCATCGAGGACATCGAGCGCATGACGGCGGTCTTGTCGCATCGGGGCCCCGATGACGCCGGTCACTATCATTCATTTCATTCGAAATCCGACGACTCGTCGACTTCGCACTCGATACAATCGTCCGGAGCGGCACTAGGGCACCGACGCCTGTCGATCATCGACCTTGGTGGCGGACACCAGCCTCTTTCGAATGAAGACGGCTCGGTCTGGATCACATTTAACGGTGAGATCTACAACTACCGTGAGTTGCGGCCGCTGCTGGAAGCTCAAGGTCACAAATTCCAAACATCCAGCGACACGGAAGTCATCGTCCATCTTTACGAGCAACACGGCACGGCGTGCGTTAATCACCTGCGTGGAATGTTCGCGTTTGCGATCTGGGACGCGAACCGAAAGACTCTATTGATCGCGCGCGATCGGCTTGGCCAAAAGCCGTTGTTTTACACGTTATCCGACGGCCGGCTGTTGTTCGCGAGCGAGTTAAAAGCGCTGTTGCAACTGACCGCGGCGCCGCGTGAGCTGAATCCCATCGCCGTTGATCAGTTTCTGGCGTACCAATACGTCCCACACCCGAATTGCATCTTGAAAGGATACAACAAGCTACCGCCCGCACATTGGATGCAGTTTCGCGATGGCCAGCTTCAGATCGAGCGATACTGGACGCCGCCATACGAGCCGGGTGGTTTGACGCAAGGCCGGGACGAACAAGAACAATGGACGGCAACTCGCTGGCAGACCGAGCTGCGTGAGACGCTAACCGAATCTGTCCGGCTCCGCATGCGGAGTGATGTGCCGTTAGGAGCTTTTCTTTCGGGCGGCGTCGATTCGACAATTATCGCCGGTTTGATGCAAGAAATCTCGGAACGTCCCGTACACACATTTTCGATTGGCTTTCCGGTCAAACGGTTTGACGAAACTTCTTACGCGCGCGAAGCCGCCGCCTATCTGGGTACCGAACACCACGAATTGGTCGTCAATCCGTCGGCTCTCGAGATTCTGCCGCGATTGATTTGGCACTATGACGAGCCGTTTGCCGACAGTTCCGCGATTCCGACGATGTACCTGTCGCGGATGACGCGTGAGCATGTCACGGTTTCGCTGTCAGGCGACGGCGGTGACGAGTTATTTGCTGGCTACGACCGCTACAAAGCCGTACGGCTGGGAGCCCTGTTCGACCGCCTTCCGCGGCCGCTGCAGGCAATTCTGACAGCACAAGTGTGGCAACGTCTGCCGGCGTCAGTTCATCAGAAATCATTTCGGCGAAGGTTGAAGCGACTTTTGGCGGCACTTGGCGAAGATCCTCAGCGGCGATACCTGAAGTGGATTGGAATCTTCGATGACGAACGCCGCCAGTCTCTCTATCACACAGACTTTCGAGCAACATTGGCCGACTCCGACGCCGCGGATTTTCTCTTTTCCGCTTATCGGGAATGTCCGTCACGCGACTTTGTGACGCGAACAACGTGTGCCGATGTATTGACATACCTGCCGTGCGACATTTTGACCAAGGTTGATATCGCCAGCATGGCCTCGAGTCTGGAATGCCGCAGCCCGTTCCTGGACCATCACGTCGCCGAACTGGCAGCGCGGATGCCAATTCACTTGAAGCAAAGCGGCCGAATCGGCAAGCGGATCTTGATCGACACGTTTTCCGACTTGATTCCGCCGTCGATTCAAAAGCGTAAAAAAATGGGATTCGGAGTTCCCTTGGACCATTGGTTCCGAGACGAATTGAAGCCGATGCTGCACGATGTTCTGTTGGATCCGTCGACTTTGAGCCGTGGATATTTTGATCCGGAATCGATCCGAAGACTCGTTCAAGAGCACACCGAAGAACGTTGGGATCACAGCTATCGTCTTTGGTCGCTGCTATGTTTCGAGACCTGGCACCGAATGTTTCTGGACAGTCACTCGGTTCCGTCGGCCGCGCCAACGACGCTTTCGAACTGGTGACCGATCCGTTAATTCCGTCACGTAAACTCCCATCTTTCCAAAGGCCGAACTATACTGGGCGAATCAGCGAGCGTGCCGCATTCCAAGCCGGCCCAACCAGTTTTGGAACGAAATCCTCATTCAGAATCGAGAGACGATCAATGGATGATCGCAGGCGAGCGGCAATTGTGGTTTTCATCGTGATCGCGTTTCCGTGTCTGCACGCGGACACTCAGACCGCCGCGGTCACACGGAATTCCAAGCGAGTTGTGGTCACTGTTAACGGAACTGACATTACCGAGGCTGACTTAAATTTCATCATTCTTTCACGCCGCATTCCCGCGGAGTTGGCAAGAGCGCAACGTAAACAGTTGATCGAGCAACTGATCGACCGCCGCGTGCTGCTGCAGTTTCTTGTCAAGCGAAAGGTCAAACCACCCAAAACGGCTGTCGACAGTCAGATTCGTCGGATCATCGAACTGATTCGACGCACGGGCGATGATCCCGACAAAGTGCTGGCTAAGCTCGGTTATACGCAACAAAAACTCCGCACTGAACTCGGTTTTCCATTGATGTGGAAGTCGTACGCACTGTCATTAATCACGCGCGATCAACTGCGCGATCATTGGAAGAAACACAAAATCGAATTCGACGGCACGCAATTACGGGCGTCTCATATTGTCATGAAGATTGGCGATCCGACGGACAAGAGCCAAGTCGCCGATGTTACTGAGAAACTGAATCAGATTCGTTCGGACATTATTGGCAAGAAGATCACGTTCGCGAACGCGGCGATGCAGTTCTCACAGAGCCCTACCAAAGAGCGTGGGGGCGATTTGGGCTTCTTCCCATTTCGGGGGAAAATGCCGGTTTCCATTTCGCGTGTTATTTTCGCGCTCGGCAATAGCGAAATTAGCAAGCCGTTCCAAACAAAATATGGATTGCACATCGCAATCATCACGGGCCGGCGTCCCGGACAGCTTAGTCTGGAAGACACACGTCCCGATGTGTTTGAGCAACTTGCCGAAAACTTGCGCAAGCGTCTCATCCGGGTAGAACGCGCGAAGTCGCGGATTCATTGGAATAAAGAGACGGAATAGTCAATCGTCAGAGTCTCGAATCCCCTGACAAGTCTCCGACGGTGACGTGCATGATTCGCAAATTGCGCTTCCGCTTTCGTCTTGCAAACCCGCCAGTCCTCCGCACGTGCCTTTAATTCGGCGATTGCTCAAGATAACTCCGATAGCCATCCCCAGCATGGCCAGCACAAATATGACGAGTGACGCCAAATACGTATTCCATTGCGATCCTTCTGGTTTGGACGCGAGCAGAGCCTGAAACTGTGGCGTTGGCTTTTCCACGAGTTCTCCATTCTTACGAACGATCAGCAGCACCGGCAGTCGCCGGGCGATCGCGAGTTTGTATCCCTCGTCTGGGCCCAACACCATGATGGCGGTCGCCATTGCGTCGGCGTGCATACAGTTGTCGGCGACGACCGACACGGAAGCAAGTTGGAATTCGATCGGCTTTCCCGTACGCGGATCGATCGTATGCGAGTAACGCTTGCCGTCGAGTTCGTAGAATGCCCGATAGTCGCCGGATGTCGCAATCGAGGCATCGGTCAATTCGATGGCCGTGTGGACTCGTCGTTCAAGTTCCGTCGGAGCTTCGATTCCGACCCGCCAACTTGAATGATCAGGTTTCCGGCCACGCGTCCGCATCTCGCCGCCGATTTCAATCATGTAGCCGCGAATGTCGAGCGAATCGAGATATTTGGCCAGCATGTCCACCGCAAATCCCTTGGCGATTCCCGACAATTCCAAGACAAGATCAGGACGTTGCTTCTTGAGAGCTGGCGGCGACAGACGGACTTCAATTGCGGCGAAACCGACTCGCGCTTTGGCTGCGGTGATTTCGTCGTCGCCGGGGATTCTGAGTTTCCCGCCGGCTTCGGGGCCGAAGTGCCACAGCTTTAACAGCGGCGCAATTGTCACGTCGAAGGCTCCGTCGCTGATCCTGCCGATGTGCAGAGCTTCGTCGACAACTCTTGCCGTATCGTGTGAAACGTCGAACCAATCCGTGCGCTGATAACGATTGAATCGAGAGATTTCGGAATCGGGTTGATACGTCGACATCTGACCGTTGAGACGTTTCAGACGAATGTCGATCTGATTTTGTAACTCTTCTTGGCCGAGCCCGGTGGGAAGTTGCGGCAACTTGACCGAGTACCGAATTGTCCCCATCGTTTCGCCGGTGATGGTCACGAGACGGGCAGCGTCATCCGCACGGCACGTCGCCGCCACGAGAAGGACCATCAAGATTGTACCAACCAGATCGCGATTCATGATCGAACCAAACGGTTTCTCGGCCACCCCCGGGCTGCTGAAGCCGCAAAGACTTCAGAGGACACTTCGAATACCCTCGGTTGCCGGCGTACGAAGTCCCGTTATCAGCCAAAGTCGTCGAACGCGATGTTGTCGGGTTCGACACCCATATTATCGAGCATCGTCTGGACGGCCTGCAACATCATCGGGGGGCCACAAATGTAGTATTCGCAATCTTCGGGCGAAGGATGGTTCTTGAGGTAATTGTCCAACAGCACTTGGTGGATGAAACCTGTGTAACCCGTCCAATGATCTTCTTTTTGAGGCTCAGACAAGGCGATGTGCAACGAAAAATTGTCGTGTTCTTCGGCGAGTTTTCCGAATTCATCCTGGTAAAAGATCTCGCGCAGGCTACGGGCTCCGTACCAATACGAGACCTTGCGGTTGGTCTTTATCCGTTTGAAGAGTTCGAAAATGTGCGACCGCAACGGAGCCATTCCGGCTCCGCCACCAATGTAGACCATTTCGGCGTCAGTGTCTTTGATAAAGAATTCACCGTACGGTCCAGAAATCGTGACGTCGTCACCCGGTTTCCGGTCAAATATATACGACGACATCTTGCCGGCCGGAGTACCTTCCAGAGCGCGCGGCGGCGGCGTCGCCACGCGGACATTCAGCATGATGATGCCTTCCTCACCCGGATAATTCGCCATCGA
>CAUZVF010000523.1:0-5045 GCA_963582955.1 Planctomycetota bacterium | reverse complement strand
CAGTTACGCAGTTCACTCGACCAAGTTCTGCAGAATGCCGAGTACCAGGCGATCGAAGGCCACTACGAAAATGCGTTACGGCTGTTGACCTCGAACGAAATCCGTAAAGCCTTCAACATCAACAAAGAAGACGCCAAAGTCCGTGACGATTATGGCCGCACCAAGATCGGCGGCCGCTGTCTGATGGCTTCGCGACTCGTCGAAGCCGGAGCCCGCTTTGTCATGGTCGATTACGGATACGACAACGACTATGGAAATCTGTGGGACCAGCACAACGCGGCGAGCCAAAACTTTCCTCACACGTCGAAGATGTGCGTGCGAGGATATCACGTTGCCGGAATCGACAGAGCCTTCGCGGCGCTGATCACCGATCTGAAACAGCGCGGCCTACTCGACAGCACGCTGGTCGTGTTCCTGACCGAATTCGGCCGTACGCCCAAGATCAACGCGAACGGTGGCCGCGATCATTGGGGAGCTTGCGGATCGGTGTTCTTCACTGGTGGTGGCACGAAAATCGGCCAAGTCGTCGGAGCATCCGACAAGCAAGGCGGCTATCCCATCACTCGCGGTTACGGCCCGGCCGATTTGGCCGCGACGATCTACCGGGCCATCGGCGTCGATACCGAAATGCGGATCCGCGACATGCAAAACCGCCCCGTTCCAGTGCTGGATCACGGACACGCGATCGACGCGGTGATTTGAGCGTTTCTTGTGTCGAATTTACGGTGGGTTACAAAGTGGGAACGAATTAGTTCCTGGAAATCAAATGGGGACCACATCTTGCCGTCCAGGCAAAGTGTGCGGCGCAGCCGCCGGAAATCGCTCTACCACGATCGAAGCCAGAATATCGCCATGCAAGCGTGCCGGTGAGCACTCGCCGCAGAAATTGCTTTAGGCAAGCTAAACAACGGTTGCCAATCGCCGCGCGACACGCCTTGCCTGAACGGCAAGGCGTGGTACGCACCAGAATACTAGTCTTTGTCGGAAAACGGTCTGACCCGTTCCAGGAACCATTGATTCCTCGATTCATCATTCGACTCCCAACAACTTGCAGGCCTGCTCGTATCCCCGGCGCCCGATGCCCGTGGTTGTCCTTTCGGTCGTAGCCGTACATGCTGGCCGTGTAAAACTAAAGGAGTCGCCCCGTCTGCATAAGGAAAGCCGCCACCGAACCAAGTCGCGGCGTGCTTGTTCAAGTTCATCGTCCTCGACGACAGATTTGGCGTTCACGAAATCGACCTCACTGTAGGGAGCGAGAGTCAGTCGCTGTGCAAACTCGCTTCCACGGTCTCGAATTACGCGAAACAACCTGGTGATTCTTTCGTCGAGATCATTGTAAATCTCAACGGGCGAAGGCTCTTTGTTGAGTAGGACCGATGCAGTTCCTCAGAACAGATCAACATATATGTATGGTGTTCTGGGAAGCCGGCGACTCGGGTGCTACTTCTTCTTACGGACGAAGTCGAAGCCGTGCGTTTCGGCGGCTTTGCCATCCACGAACATTGTCCACGAGGATTTGAAATGGTTCTTGTCGATGAATTGCAGCCAACCCTCGTGCATGTGAGCGTCGTTCTTTGATTTCAGATTCGTGGCCCTGATGAACTTGAACGCAATCTTGTTGGGGTTGTCGGTTTGGGTGACCTGCATCTGCGGCTGGTTTCCTAGCATGCAATAGTGTGTCATCAGCACTTTGTCACCATCCCGGTGATAAACCGTCACCATTTCCATTGGCGAACCTGGGAACTCCCGTTCCACGATCGCCGATCCACCGGCAATGATCCGCAGGCTGATCGCCACGGCCGCCTTGGGATTTTTGGCTTCTTTGGCGTGGACCCAATCACCGGCTAGTGACTTCAAGCGTTCGAATGTTGCCGATTTGGTCTTTCCCTTACCGTTTCCGGCGACTTTCTTATCCGTCTTCTTTTCTTCGGCCGCGACGGCGACGGTGAGTACCAATACGAAAACAGCAGTCAGACGAGCGAGGCGAATCATCAGGAGTTCCTTATTTATTTTGGTCAAGTACGACTAGCAGTCGGGCGACGCAGACTGTCGCCATTTTGGACGAGATGATGTCGATAATCAAGCAGCCATCGAGGTCACTGAAAGAATCTCTTTCACACTGACAGTTCGCAGGCGACGGCTCGTTGATTGATGTCGATGCGGGTCATCTCGCTCGGCAACGGCTACCATGCGTCGCAAAAAAACTTCGCTGACGTAGACACATTCGCGAAGTTCATCCTGGAAGGGATTGTGCCGTTCGGCGAGTCCAGCTTTGACGTAGCCGCGATAAGCGCGGGCGGGATCTTTTCCTCCCACCGATGCTCTGCAGTAGGTCCATAGGCACGGCCGTCGACCTAGGCTCTGTCCCAAATCTCCGCCTTGCCGAAGCCGCGTTCGCCAGAACGCGGGTTTCCCACACTCTGGTGAGCGTGGCTACGAGTTTTGGGACAGAGCCCAGTATTCGGTTCAAACTCGCAGCTTCGAGCGATCGCGGCGACCTTTGCCTGTGACGACTCGCAGCAGGCGTTTGTGCGTGACTTTGTGGCTGCGTGGAACAAGGTGATGAATCTGGATCGCTTCGAACTTGATCCAAGTCCGCGGAATGGATCATAGGGTCGTTGAACTTTGTCGCGCTTGTTGCGGTCAATTGTTTTCCATAGAGTGATCCCGCCAACGACGACTTCGGCACTGATGGGAGAATCTTGGATGAAGGCAGTTTTCGCGACATTCATTGCTGTTGCCGCATCGTTTGTGCTTGTCACTTCGGCTGACGCGGACAAGCCAAACTTCGTGTTCTTTCTGGTTGATGACTTGGGATATATGGACATCGGCGCGAACAATCCCAACACGTTCTACGAAACGCCTAACGTCGATCGGCTTGCTGCCGAGGGAATGCGGTTTACAAACGGGTACGCGGCGAATCCTGTTTGCAGTCCGACTCGGTACAGCATCATGACGGGCAAGTATCCGTCACGAGTTGATGCGACGGATTGGTTCTCCGGGAGACGCTCGGGCCGATTTCTGCACGCGCGACTCAATAACCGCATGCCGTTGTCCGAAGTGACGCTTGGCGAAGCGTTGCAGGAGGCGGGATACCAAACCGCTTTTCTGGGCAAATGGCACTTGGGACCATCGGCGGAGTTTTGGCCGGAGAAGCAAGGCTTCGACATCAACGTTGGCGGACACAACCGCGGTTCGCCGCCCGGCGGATACTTTGCGCCGTTCAAGAATCCCCGGCTGGCTGACGGTCCCAAGGGGAAACACCTGACAACGCGACTTACGAGCGAGTCGCTGAAGATCATCGAGAGATTCAAGGACAAACCGTTCCTGTTGTATCTGTCGTTTTATACGGTTCACACTCCGTTGCAGGCTCCGAAAGATTTGGTCGCGAAATACAAAGCCAAAGCAACTCGGTTGGGATTGAATGACAAACCTGAATTCGCCGGCGAAGAACAAGTCTGGCCGACCGACAAACCACGTCGTGTGCGCATCCTGCAAAAGCACGCGACGTACGCCGCGATGGTCGAAACGATGGATACCAGCATCGGCCGTGTCCTCGGCAAGCTGAAGGAATTGGGACTCGACAAGAACACGGTCGTGTGTTTCATGGCCGACAACGGCGGCCTCTCGACCTCGGAAGGATCACCCACATCGAACTTGCCACTGCGAGGCGGCAAGGGCTGGTTGTACGAGGGTGGAATCCGCGAACCGTATCTCATCAAATGGCCCGGCACCACCAAACCTGGCAGCACCTGCGACGTGCCGGTGATCAGTACTGATTTCTATCCCACAATCCTCGACATCGCCGGCATTCCTGCCAAGCCAAAGCAAACACTCGACGGAATCAGTTTGGTTCCTTTACTGAAGAAATCGGGCCGCATCGCCGAGCGGCCATTGTTTTGGCATTACCCACACTACAGCAACCAAGGCGGCATGCCGGGCGCAGCCATCCGCGTTGGCGATTACAAACTGATCGAACGCTTCGAAGACGGTCGCATACATCTTTACAATTTGAAGGAAGACATCGGCGAGCGAAACGATTTAGCCAAACAACAGCCGAAACAGGTTGCCCAAATGCGAAACCATTTGCACAGTTGGTACAAAGAAGTCGACGCCAAGTTCTTACGCGCCAAACCTGACGGTCCGAAGCCTTGGCGACCGTGAGACAAAAAACAAAGTGACCGGCAGTAGTGAGTCCGGAGGCAGTTCGTATCGAGTTCATTGACCGAAAGTGGGAATATGGCATCGGAACGTGAATCGAACAGATACGATCGAGCATTTCGCAACCATAGTTCGTTGACGATCTTGATGTTTCTACACGCCTCATTTGGGCGTTTGTTAGCATTTCTCGGAGGCCTCGTAACGGCGGATCTTCTGCTACCGATTTTCCCGCCGATCGCACCTTTTCTGGTTGCTTTGACGTTAGTTTTTCTTCCAGGTGTTGTGATCACATTGTGGCTGTTTCAATTTGTTCCAACAATCTGTCGCAACTGCTTTGGCGCAACATATTCGACTTTCTTCAGCCGAAGAACTTCATACAGATGCTCACACTGCGGACATGAAGAGACAGAATTCAAATGACCCTAACTTTGACAACGCCACTTGGGGTGAAGGGGTCGGCAACCATCCGACATTGTTTGGACATTGCGCCAATCGAGATACGTGCGCCGCTAAATTGAATTGTGGGAAAGAACGCCTATGCCTTTCATCAACATCGACGACGTCAAGCCATTGGAAGTCCTACCCGGTTGCCGCATGCGGACTCCGTATGGCGAGAACCTGATGCTGTCGTATTTAGAGATGGACGAGGGCGCCGTTGTGCCGCTGCACGATCATCCTCACGAACAGGGCGGCATGCTGCTGAAAGGCCGGATGGAATTGACGATCGGTGACGAGGTGCGAATCTGCGAAGCTGGCTCGATGTTTATTATCCCGCCGAACACTCCGCACAAAGCGGTTGCCGTCGATGGTCCGGCTGTCGTCTTGGACGTCTTCAGCCCCGTGCGCGAAGACTATGCCGAGTTGTTCAACAAGTACATTCCCAC